>JASFLG010000218.1:0-7085 GCA_050118205.1 Pseudomonadales bacterium | reverse complement strand
GCGGTGGCCGTCTGGCATGGAACGTGGTCACCGGATATCTGGACAGCGCCGCGCGCGGCACCGGCAAATCAGCACAACCCGAGCACGACACCCGCTACGACATCGCAGAGGACTACATGGCCGTGGTCTACAAGCTCTGGGAAGGCAGCTGGGAGGACGACGCGGTCCGCTATGACAAGTCGGCAGGAGTGTTCGCCGACCCAACGAAGGTACACCGCGTGACGCATCACGGGCCCTACTTCGACGTGGACGCCATTCACCTGTGCGAGCCGTCCCCGCAGCGCACGCCGGTGATCTTTCAGGCGGGCAGCTCCTCGCGCGGACAGGCCTTCGCGGCCCGGCACGCCGAGAGCGTGTTCATTGCCGCCAGCGACCTGGCCGGCACCGCGGCCATGGTAGAGGGCCTTCGCGCCCAGGCCGTGGACGCCGGCCGATCGCGCGACGACCTGAAGATCTTCGCGCTCATGGCCGTCGTCGTTGACGACACCGACGCGCTGGCACGCGAGCGGCTCGACGACTACCGCCGGTACGCCCTGCCGGAAGGATCCCTCGCGCTCATGTCCGGCTGGACCGGTATCGACCTCGGCCGCTTCGGCCTCGACGAGCGCGCGGAGAACGTGAGCAGCCAGGCGATTCAGAGCGCCATGGCAGGCCTCGGCAGCCGCACGGTGCGCGAGTGGGGGCAATCACTGGCGGTCGGCGGCGCCGCTCCGGTGATCACGGGTTCTCCGGTGACGGTGGCGGACACCCTCGAGCGGTGGATGGACGAGACCGGCATCGACGGATTCAACCTGGCCTATACCGTGCTGCCGGAGTGCTTCGCGGACTTCGTCCGTCTGGTGGTGCCGGAGCTTCAGAACCGTGGCGCGTTCAAGACCGCTTACGCACCGGGCACGCTGCGCCGCAAGCTGTTCGGCGGCGCCGACCGGCTGCCCGCCGGCCATCCCGGTGCCGGCTACCGGGTGGGTTGAACGTTCTCCAGGAATTCCAGCACCGCCTCGTTGAAGCGGACCGGCTGGTCCAGGTTCACGGCGTGACCCGCATTGGGGATGATCACCTTGCGTGCGTTCGGGATCTTCGCCGCCATGTAGTCGGTGGCGGCGAGAAACGGCTCGTCCTCGGCGCCGGCGACGACCAGCGTCGGCACCGCGATACCGGGCAGTGACTCGATGACGCGGGGCGTGTGCTGGGTGAGCATGTTGCGCGCGGCGTAAGCGAGCCCCTCGATGTCCCGGTGCTCGGCCGTGGCCTGCTCCACGGACCGGCCCTCGAGCGCGGCGGCACCCTTCTCCTCGATGTCCTTTGCGCGCGTCATCGCCGTGCGGTTCCACGCTTCGCGTGCGGCATCCTTCTTGAAACCCGGCCCGGTATCGATGATCAGGAGCGCATGCACCATCTGCGGGTAGTCGGCGTAGAAGGCGAGCGACATGTAGCCGCCGAGCGACAGGCCGCCGACGATCGCGTGGGCGAATCCCAGGTGCTCGAGCAGAGCCGCCATATCGGACGTGGTCAGCCGCTCGCTGTAGGCCGCATCATCGCGCGGCGAAGCGCTGCGTCCGTGGCCACGCATGTCCCAGAGAATCAACGTGTGCGCCCGGGCCAGCGCATCAATCTGCGGTCGCCACATCTGCGAGGTGGCCGAGTAGCCGTGGGTGAGGAGCAAGGCCGGACCCTCTCCGTGGGTCTCGTAGTAGATCTCCACCCCGTCTCTGTCCAGCACCGGCATGTTGCTCTCCCCCTCTGTTGACTACCTGATCACCTGATCGATGATGACCTGACCGTGCGAGCGCCTTACTCGCCGGGATCGGCCCGGCCCACCGATCACGATACCTCACCCCATCGGGTAACGGTATTCCCGGGAGACCTCGTCGATGCGCTTGAGCACCTCCTCGGAAAGGGTCACGTCCGCCGCGGCGAAGATGTCATCGAGCTGATCGGTGCGTGTCGCGCCGACGATGGTGGAGGCCACGAAGTCGTGCTGCTTGCTCCAGGCGGTAGCGAGCGTCACCGGCGCCATGCCGGCTTCCGCCGCAATCTTCATGAACTCGGCGGTGGATGCGAGGCTCGCCTCGTTCACGAAACGTTGTGCCATGACCGCCTGCCGTCCGCCGAGGGAAAGATAGCGGGTGAAACGGGCACCTTCCGGCCGGGCCCCGTCATTGTACTTGCCGGAGAGCACGCCCCCCGCCAGCGGCGAGTAGGGAATCAGGCTCACCTGCTCCTGACGGCAGGCCTGGGCGAGCTCATCCTCGAAGCGCCGGTTGTTCAGGCTGAAGTTGTTCTGGATGGTCTCGTAGCGTGCGATACCCAGCGCATCGGACACCATCAGGCTCTTGGTCAATCCCCAGGTGGTCTCGTTGCTGCAGCCTATGATGCGGACCTTGCCCGAGCGGACGAGATCATCGAGGGCGCGAAGCACCTCGTCGTACGGCGCGCCGTGGTCCGGCCAGTGCGTCTGATAGAGATCGATGTAATCCGTCTGCAGCCGCTCGAGGCTCGCCTCCACCGCCCTGACTATGTTGTGCCGGTCCAGCGCCGTCTTACCGTCGCGCACCGCGGCCTGGATCCAGCCGTGACTCGGACCGGACACCTTGGTGGCGATGATGAGGGCGTCGCGCGACTTGGTCTTCATCCAGCGCCCCACGATCTCCTCGGTCAGTCCCGCGTACTCGGGATCCGGAGGCACCGGGTAGTTCTCCGCCGTATCGAAGAAGTCGATCCCCGCATCGAACGAGCGGTCCAGGATCTCGAATGCCGTCCGTTCGTCCGCACCGGTTCCGAACGTCATCGTGCCCATGCAGATGTCCGAAACCACGATCCCGCTTCTGCCGAGCCGCCTGCGCTGCATATCCATCCTCCATCCGGTCAAAAAGGGTGACAGCGTAGCACCCCGCGACTAAAATGACAGCCCGTCATTAACAGCCGGTCGCGGCGTGGATGGCTTCCAGGCTATTCTTTTCCCGCAGCGCAGACAGGTTCGTGAACGTCAGCCGATGAGTCCCCCCAGCAAACCCGCCGCCGCATCCGAAACTCGAGCCAGGGCCCGACGCGCCGTCACCGACTCCGAGAAGCACGAGCGACGGCAGGCGATCCTCGCCGCGGCCGAAGCGCAACTGCGCCGGGTCGGCTTCGAGGCCTTCTCGATGGAGGTCCTGGCGAAGGAGGTCGGGGTCGCGCGCGGAACGCTCTACCGCTACTTCGCGACCCGCGAGGACGTGCTTCTCTCCCTGTATCTCGAGCAGCGCGAGCGTTTCGCCCAGGCGCTGACCGCGGCGGTGCAGCCGGGCATGGAAGACGATGCCTTCATTCGCAACTGGTATGACCACGCCACGTCCGATGCGCTGTTTCTGAAGCTGCAGGCCCGTCTCGGCAGCGTGATCGAGCAGAACATAACAACCGAGACCCTGGTTGCGGCAAAGCTCGAGATGCAGCGCACCATCGAGGAGGTTGCCACGCATCTGGCGCACTGCCTGGCGCTCGAGGTACCGACGGCGCGCCGCCTCATCGTCGCCCTGGCCACGCTGATCCTCGGCGCAGCCGAGATAGACGCCTCCCCGCCCCTCGACTCGCTGCCGGCAGCGCTGCGCAGCACGGCCGAACTCTTCTCGAGCGAGACCGTCTTCACAGAGAACGCCCGGTTGATCCTGAGAGGGCTTCGAAGCTCGGAGCCGGACGCCTGAGCGGGCCGAATGCCTTCAATGTCATCACTAGTCTCATCAGTCTGTGTCGTAGTTGGATAGTAGCCACAAGAAGTAGCCACAAGACCAGTTGTGGCCGAAGTTGGGCGACGCAGCAGGGTTCATTGCACGTCTGCTCTGGGGAGCATTGAAGTCTTCCCGTGTCAGCTGGTACTGACCATACGGGCTTCGAACCATCATCGATGGTGTCCGCTCAAGGTAGTGATTCTCGGTAGGGCTCGATATGCTGGCGAAACTACAACCATATGAATCTGATCTGGCTGTTGCCGGGACATCCTCCGTCGCGCCCGTTTCCAGGATTGTTGCCCGGCGCTTCGGAGACTGGCTATGGATGAATCCGATGCTCCAGACCAGGATCAACGTGATGGGAGGTAACCAGCATGCGCACATGGCCTTTTATGTCTATCTGTTTGCTCGGAATGGCTGTCTTCGCCGCCGGCTGCGCTCCGGAAGGCCGAGGATTCAAACTGCCTCCAGGAGACGTGGACGCTGGAAAGGCAGCATTCGTGGAACTTGCCTGCAACGAGTGTCATACCGTAGCAGATATCGATATTCGAGCAGATGCCGAGGGGACCTATGAGCTGAAGCTTGGAGGCAGCGTCTCTCGGGTCAAGACGTATGGTGAATTGGTGACCTCGATCATCAATCCTTCTCATAAGATCGCTCGGCTGTATTCTTCCAAGCCCTTAGAAGTGGAAGGAAAGTCGGCCATGCGCACTTACAACAGCATCATGACCGTACAGCAGCTTGTTGACCTGGTAACGTTTCTGGAAACACAGTACGACCTGGAATACACGCAACCCTACGGTTTTACGCCTTGATCTGACGATTGCATGCAGGCTGTCATGTCCGCGCCGACGAAAGCCGGCGCAGGTTTTCTTCATGCTCCGCCCGATCCAGTTTGTAGGTGGAAATCACCAGCATCATCGTCAACCACAGGCACAGGATCGCCGGGACGTACCACGCGCCGAGCCGCCAGAGTGCCTCATCGCCCACCTCCGCGGCCGTGGCGCCGGTTGGAAACTGGGCCAGCCAGAGGACGAGCGAGGCGGCCATCAGGCCAAAACCCTGCGTGCACTTGCGGATGAACGTCACGGCTGAGAAGAACAGACCTTCAGACCGTCGCCCGGTGTGCAGTTCGCTCTGTTCCACCAGGTCGGACATCATCGAGGCGAACAGGATCCCGTAGCAGATGATCAGACCCACATCGATGGTCTGGGTGATGAAGACGAACCAGAAGATGAAATCCGTCCCGTTCTCCGGCAACAGCCCGAACAGCCGCAGCACTATCGGCAATGGCGCGCCGAGGAACGCTGCAAGGCCGACAACTATGGCGCCGCGCTTCTTGCCGAGACGCCGGGTGACAAGCGGTGCGAGCAGGAATCCGATCACGGCGGCGATGAACGTCGACATGTTGATGACACCCTGCTCGACCGACGTGAAACCCCAGAAGTATGTCTGAAAATAGAATGCCAGCCCGGCCCCGAGTCCCGACGCCACCGCACCGAAAATCGATGCGAGAAACAGGCTGATGAACGAACGGTTCGACAGTGTCTCGAGTATCTCTCTGAAGACGGTGGCGAGCGTTATGCGTCGCTGGGGCGGAGGCGCCATCAGATGCGGAATCCTGCCATGAGTTCCGATGGTGCACACCAGAATGGACGCCAGGATGAGCGCAGACCCGATCACCCCCATTAGCGCGTAGCTCTCACGATTGAACCGGCCGTCCGGAATCGCTTCGGTAGCCATCGCCGGAAACAGGAAAAAGAACATGAGCACGGTCATCGCGTTGCCGCCCGTCCAGCCAAAATAGGATCGATAGCTGAGAAGGCTGCTGCGTTCGTCGTAGTCGAATGTCAGCTCCGGCGCGAGGGCCGAGCAGGGTGTCTCGTAGGCGGTGATGAACGTTCGAATGACGACGGCGAGCGCGAGCAGGTACAGGAACAGGGCGGTCTGTGACCCGTCCGCCGGCGGATTCCAGACCAGGAAGTAACTGAATGCGATGGGTAAGGCCGAGGCGTACATGAACGGGTGGCGCCGCCCCCAGCGCGAACGCAGATTGTCGGACCAGTAACCGACGATGGGATCGCTGATGGCATCGACGATCAGCGCGGTGGTGATGGCGATACCGACCAGGCGGGCGTCGAGACCGGCAACCTGGCTGTAAAACAGCAGCAGGAAATAGTCGAAACCACCATTCTTGACGCCATACGCCACGGCCCCGAACCCGTAGGCGGCCTTGAGGCCCAGACTCAACGGCGGCGGGCCTTTGGCCGATGTCTCTCCCACTGGCGTCTCCCCCCAAAAGAGTACTGAAGGTACCATTTTCGGGCAATGGTAACCGAGAGGCTTTGGGACTCTGCGACGAGTAGTGACCCGCGTTGCGACCACTATGAGGTAAGAGTCCAGGGAGATCGTGTAGGCTCGAACTCGAACGCGCTACGCGGGTCGAACGAGGACGATCAGGATGTCACTGCTGGCAAACAGATGCGACCGCTGCGGCGAGAAAACCCGGCGTCTGGATGGTGACCAACGAATCTGCGAGAGCTGCCATCAGGAGCTCGCCCTGTTGGTCGCCGCATCATCCGAAACGCAGCGACTCTGTCCGACAGATGGAGAGCCGATGGCGAAGGAGATTGCCCATTCGGTGATCATCGACAGGTGTCCCAGGTGTCAGGGGGTCTGGCTCGATGCAGGAGAGCTCGAGTTCATCGGGAGTAGTCTCGAAGAGGCTGCGTTGCGGTCGATTGTCGGAAGATTCATTTATCCCACCGGGTGACCGGTCCCGACGGCTTCGGACTCAGCGAAGCTCTGCGCGGCGGACGATCTAATGCATCTGTCGGTCGAACCAGTCCACCATAGCGACCTGCTCTGGTCGCAGCTGACATTTCGGGACCGAGTTGCGCATCCACCGCACGAATCTCAAGGATGCGCTGCCAACGCGGCGGCCCTCCATGGAAACGATGACTATCTCGTCACGTCCAGCATGTGTCGCTATTTTCTCAACCTGGTACATAAAACTCTTCCCGTACCTTGCGAGGGATGATTTTCCCACTTTGGAGATCCCTGCGGCACGCGGATTGGCGGAACTGGTCCACAAATTTGAAGGCGGGGAACCCAGGGCCAGCAGATGACGCAGCAAGCCAATCCCGTGCAGCCCAGTCCCGGGGGCGCGACCGGTACGCTCGGAAGAAGCTGGAGGGGGATCAGAACCGGTCGCAGTACAGCCGGTTCAGGTTAGCGAGACGCTGCGGGTCAAGATCGCGATCCTTCAATCCGGGATAGTCCGGCCCGTAGCGGTGCGCGCGGAACACCATGTTCATGCGACCACCCAGACGCGGGTTGTTGATGAACATCGGGTTGATGTATTCCCACACGACCTTCTTG
>JASFLG010000217.1:0-7096 GCA_050118205.1 Pseudomonadales bacterium | reverse complement strand
GGCATGAGCTCGTTCGGAAAGGCGTATCCCATCCCGAACCGGATGGGCATGATCAGCACCGCGTCCGGCCCGCTGATCTGCTCCTCCAGCATGCGCCGGCAGCCTGCCTCGGAGAGCAGGTTGACGCCGAACGCGCTGCCGCCGTTGGCGAGCGCGGTCTGGGCACGCACCACCGACCTGGCATTGCCGTGGCCGTTTGCGGCCGGAATCTCCGCCTGGCGCCAGCCCGGAGTGTTCACCGTATTGGCCAGACCTGCGCTTCTGAACACCCGGGCAGGAATCGAATCGGGATCCATGGTCGGTGGCGTGATCTCGCCATCGGCGGCTGCCGGGATCATCTCGGCCACCCGGTCGAACTCGGCGGGCGGGAGGCCCACGTGGAAGTCCGCGCCGACCGGCTCGGCGACCGCTTCGCGGAAGAACGTGCCGAAGGATCTGCCGGTGATCCGGCGGACCAGCTCCCCGATCAGGTAGCCCTGGGTGATCGCGTGGTAGCCGCTCTTCGAGCCGGGCTCCCACCACGGGGCCTGTGCGGCCAGATTGGCCGTGCATGCATCCCAGTCGTACAGGGTTGCCGAGTCGACGGCCGGGTCGAAGCCCGGCACACCGGCGCTGTGCGAGAGGAAGTGTCGTACCAGGGTTTTCTCCTTGCCGTTCTGCCCGTACTCCGGCCAGTACTCGACGACCGGAGCGTCGAGGTCCAGCTCGCCGCGATCGGCCAGCATCAGCGCGCAGAGAAACGTCATGGTCTTCGTGGTGGAATAGACGTTGACGATGGTGTCCTCCGTCCACGGCCGGGTCCTGGCCGCATCCGCGTGGCCGGCCCACAGGTCGATCACGTACTCACCGTCCACCGTGGCGGCGAAGCTCGCGCCCACGTCGCCCCGCTCGGTGAAATTCGCCTCGAATACCTCTCTGACACCCGCGAACCGTTCATCGCAGAAACCGTGAATCTCCATACCTTCTTACTCTCTCACTCTGGCAGACAATCGGCCGAGTCTAGCTTCCCCGGCCCGTCCGTGCACAATGGTTGCGGATCACGCGGGAGGTGACGTATGACACTTGGACGCACTGCAGCGATGCTGCTGCCGTTCCTGGCCCTGGCGGCGGTCGGGCTCGCAACGCCTCGGGCGGGGGCCGACGACGATGGCGCGCGCAGATTTTCTGCCACGATCATCGGGGTGGGCACGACCTTCGGCAATCTGCATACCGACCTGCCGGTGTCCAACCTCGGGATCGCGAACGGCCAGGGCTTTCTCGTCACCTGCGGGGAGCAGACCTTCGACGCTACCCTGGCGGACTGGTACAACGATGTGGAAGCAGGCGCCTGGGTCGGGCTGACGAACCCGGACGGCAGGCTGCAGATCGCCATCAACAACGGCGACGCGGATCAGACCTCGGGCTGCGGCCAGGGTGACGTGCTGACCATCACGGTGAACGCGGCCCGCTGAGTCTTACAGCTCCAGCGATGTTCCGGTGAGGCGCTCGTAAGCCTCCAGATACCGGCCGATACTCCGCGCCACCACGTCGTCGGGCAGGATCGGTCCGGGCGGCGTCTTGTCCCACTCTCCGGCAGCCACCACCGTTTCCAGATAGTTGCGCACGATCTGCTTGTCGAAGCTCGGCTGCTCCCTGCCCGGTGCCCACTCGTCGGCGGGCCAGAAGCGGGAGCTGTCCGGCGTGAATATCTCGTCGATCAGCAGCGGGGTTTCCTCGCCTTCGATCTGTCCGAATTCGAACTTCGTGTCGGCCAGGATAATGCCGCGCTCGAGGGCGTAGTCCCGCGCACGGCCGTACAGACTGAGCGTGGTTTCGCCGAGCCAGGTCATGAGCTCACGACCCACGATCCGGACGCCTTCTTCGAAGGAGATGTTCTCGTCGTGTCCGGTCTCTGCCTTGGTGGACGGGGTGAACAGCGGCTTCTCCAGCCGGTCGCTGTTCTTCAGGCCCTCCGGCAGCGCGATGCCGCAGACGCTGCCGGTACGCTGATAGTCCTTCCAGCCGCTGCCGGTGATGTAGCCGCGTGCGATGCACTCGATCGGCACCACCTGCGTCTTCCGGCAGAGCATGATCCGGTTCGCCAGCAACGCCCGTTCGGCGTCGGACAGACCGGGCACGTCGGCGACGTCCGTGGAGATGAGGTGGTTCGGCACATCCGAGAAGTGGTCGAACCAGAAGCGCGAGATCTGCGTGAGCACCACGCCCTTGCCCGGCAGGCCGTTCTGCATGACCACGTCGAAGGCGCTGATGCGGTCCGTCGCCACGATCAGAAGCGCTTCCCGACCATCTCCAAGCGTGACGTCGTACAGATCGCGGACCTTGCCACTACGCTTGTTGGGCAGGCTCAGATCCGTCTGCAGCAGGGCGTCCACCATCAGTTCATCCTCTCGATTACGTCCGTCGCATTGTTGAGGCGCAGGAATCAGGCCATCATTCCGCCATCCACCACATTGACCGACCCGGTCACGAAAGCGCTGTCGTCGCTGACCAGATAGAGCATCGACCGCGCAATGTCCTCGGGGTTGGCATATCGGTGCAGCGGGATTCGCTCCGCCATGCCCGCTTTGATCATTTCGGCGTTCTCGTCCCCTCCGATTCCCGCCTCCAGGCGACGCATCATCATGGTCTCCACCGGCGAGGGGTTGACCGTGTTCACGCGGATACCCAGCGGCGCCAGCTCTTTGGCCGCCGAGCGCATGAGACCGATCACCGCATGCTTGCTCGTCGTGTACGCGGACAGGTTCGGTGTGCCCGTGAGCCCGGCGACGCTGGAGGTGATGACCACGCTACCGCCGCCCCGCCGCTGCATGGCCGGCGTGACGGACTTGATACCGAGAAACGGACCCTTCACGTTGATCGCCATCACCTGATCGAAGCGGGCCTCTTCGTACTCGGAAATGGGCAGCACGTCCCCTTCGATCCCGGCGTTGGCGAGCAGACCGTCCACGCCACCGTAGCGCTCCTCCGCTGCCGCAACCATGGCGTCGTTCTCCGCCGCCCTGGTGACATCCGCCACGAAGTAGCTCGCCGCGTTGCTGCCGATCTCCGCCACAGCCTCCTTGAGCGCCGCCTCGTTCACATCCACCAGCAGCACATAGGCCCCTTCCTCCACGAAGAGCTTGCCCGCACAGCGGCCGATCCCGCCGGCGCCGCCCGTGATGATCACCACCTTACCCTCGAGTCGATTCATCTCGTCTCCCTTTCCTGTCTGCGTCTCAGATTCTGCTGCTCCGGCACCGCATGGGCATGCCGGCACCCGGCTCACCCGCGGAAGGCCTGCTCCAGGTCCTCGATCAGATCATTCGTGTCCTCGATACCCACCGAGATTCTGATCAGCGACTCATCGATCCCCATACTCGCACGCCGCTCGGGCCCCATCTCGAAGTAGATCGTGTGCGCGACCGGAATGGCGAGCGTCCGGTTGTCGCCGAGGTTGCTCGACTTCACGATCACCGCCAGACGGTTGAGGAACCCCCACAGATCGACGTCGTGGTCGAGCTCGAAGCTGAACAGCGCCCCCGGATGTCGGAACAGTGCGCCTGCACGATCGTGCTCCGGGTGCGCTTCGAGACCGGGATAGTAAACCGATTTCACCAGCGGGTGCGCATCGAGAAAACGTGCCATGGCCAGCGTGTTCGCACACTGACGCTCCAGACGCAGAGCCAGGGTCTCGGCGCCGACGGCGATGTGATGCGCCGCCTCCGGCGCGAGCGCCGCACCGAAATCCCTGAGACCCTTCTTCTTGATCTGGGTAATGGCCCAGCGATCCGGTTCGCCTTTCCTGTAGGTGTCGTAGATGTTGGCGAACGTACGCCAGTCGTAATGTCCCATCTCCGTGACGGATCCGCCGAGCGCGTTACCGTGACCACCGATGTACTTGGTCAGGCTGTTGATCACGAGACTCGCGCCAACCTCCTTCGGCTGAAACAGATACGGGGACGTCATGGTGTTGTCGACGAAGTAGACCAGGTTGCGTGCTGCGCATAGCTCGCCGATCTCTTCGAGCGCTGACACCTGGGTACGCGGGTTGGCGATGGTCTCCACGAAGACGAGCCTGGTCTCGGGCCTGATGGCAGCCTCAACCGCGGCAACGTCGGTGGCGTCCACGAAGGTCACCTTCACACCCTGGGTCGCAAAGGTGTTGAACAGGCTGTTGGTGTTGCCGAACAGAAACGACGACGACACGAAGTGGTCGCCGGCGCGGAGCAGCGAGAAGAGCGTCGTGCCGATGGCCGCCATGCCGGTGGAGAAGCAGACGGTCGCAACCCCCTTCTCCATGGCCGTGATCTTGTCGGCCAGCGCCTCCACCGTCGGGTTGACCTGCCGTCCGTAGGTGTAGCCCGCCTTGGTGCCCTGGAAGGCAGCGGCCAGGTCTCTCGCATCCTCGTAGCCGTACGCTACCGTCGAGTGCACCGGCTTCTGAAGGGAGCCGTGCTCAACAGGCTTCTGTCGATCGCTGTGCACGATCCGTGTCGTGAATCCTTTCATGGGGCGTGGGGCGCCTCAGACAACCTCTGCCGAGCCGCTCTCGGTTCGGGCGGTTTCCTCCCGGACCAGACCGACGAAGGGGTCTTCGCGCATCATCGTCGTGATCTCGCTGGCAGGGACCGGCCGCGAGAAAATGAAGCCCTGCCCTTCGCCGCAGCCCTGGTCGTGCAGGTAACGCAGCTGGGTCCGGTTCTCCACGCCTTCCGCGACCAGATCGAGCTTGAGCCCTCTGGCCATCGCGACGATGGCGTTGACGATGCTGGCGTCCGAATGATCCTCACGGATATCGCCGACGAACGTCCGGTCGATCTTCAGCGTCTGAATCGGAAACTGCTGCAGGTAGGACAGGGAGGAGTAGCCCGTACCGAAGTCGTCGATCGCAATGCGCACACCGCGGCGTCTGAGCTCCTTCAGCTTCGGGATGATCACCTCCATGTCCTGCATCAGCGTGTTCTCGGTGATTTCGAGCTTCACTGCTGACGGCGCCAGGCCGGACTGCTGCAGGGCAGCGACAAACCGGTCCACAAAGCCTTCCTTCTCCAGCTGCACGGCGGACAGGTTCACGGACACGCAGACGTCGTCGAACCCCTTGGAACGCCAGTAGGCCACGTCGGTGAACGCCTGCGACTGCACGAACTCGTCGATCTGGCAGATCAGTCCCGTTTCTTCCGCCATGGACAGGAAGTCGACGGGTTCCACCAGCCCCCTCGTCGGGTGCTGCCAGCGAACGAGCGCTTCCACGCCGGTGATGCGGCCGCTCGAAAGGCTCACCTGGGGCTGGTAGTAGACCTTGAGCTCGCCCTGGGCGAGGCCGTTGCGCAGCTCGCGCTCGAGGGACAGCCGGGTGGAAAAGCTGTGGTTCATCTCCTCGGAGAAGAACTGATAGCCGTTTTTGCCGCGTCCCTTTACCTGGTACATGGCGATGTCGGCGTTCTGAACGAGCGTCTCCTCGGTCTCGCCGGCCTCGGGATAGATGGAGATACCGATGCTCGCGCCGACGAAGAGCTCGTGGCCGTCGATCACGAACGGGGCGTTCAACCGGTCGAGGATCTTGCTCGCGATCACCACCACGTCGTCCCGGGTACGCACCTCCGGCAGCAGCAGGGTGAACTCGTCCCCACCGAATCTGGCCAGGGTGTCACCGCGCCGCAGACAGCTCTGCAGCCGGTTCGCCACCGCCTTCAGCAGCCGGTCGCCCATGGTGTGACCGAGGGTGTCGTTTACCAGCTTGAACCGGTCCAGATCCAGGAACATGACCGCCAGCTTGCGCTTGTTGCGGCGGGCGTGCGCGATGGCGAGCGAGAGACGGTCCTTGAGCAGCGCACGGTTCGGCAGGTGCGTGAGCAGATCGTGGTAGGCCTGGAAGTTGATGACCTCTTCCGCCTCCTTTCGCTCCGAGATGTCCCGTGCCGTGCCGTAGGTGCCGACGAAGTTCTCCCGCGTGCGCTCGTTGGGGTCGGAGTAGACCCCTTCGGCGGTCAGCTCCATCCACAGCGACTGGGCGTGAAACAGCCGTGGGCCCCGCCGGTTGAGCCGGCTCTTCAGCTTCAGCTCCACGTTGGTGGCGGCCCGCTCGCCCATGCGGCGCTCGTTGAAGACGTTACGCGCCCGCTCCAGGTGGTCGTCGTCGACCAGCTCCGAGTAGTGGCGGCCGATCAGCTCGTCACGGCCGTAGCCGAGCAGCGACTCGAGGCGGTCGTTGAGGAAGATGAAGCAGCCGTTGCGATCCAGCATATAGACCAGATCCGGAGAGTTGTTGACGATGAACCGGTGCAGCTCCTCGGAATCCTTGAGCTTCTCCTCCATGGCCTGGTTCTGGGTCTCCAGCTCGCACTGCCGTAGCGCCGTCTCCATGGTGGAGATGAGTTCGCCAGCCTCGTATGGTTTCTTGACGAAATCGAAGGCCCCGCAGTGCAGCGCGTGCTTGACCCCGCTGAAGCTGGAATCACCGCTGACCACGATGATCTTCGAGGTCAGCCCTTCGCGCGACGCGTACTCGAGCACGTCGTGACCGGAGACTCCCGGCATGATCAGGTCCAGGAGCACCACGTCGTAGTGCTTCTCCGCCAGCGCCCGCAGGGCCTCCGAGCCACCCAGCGCCTTGTCCGCCTGGTATCCGTGCAGGCTCACCAGCTGGTGCAGGCTGTTCAGGAGCTCGGGCTTGTCGTCGACGACAAGAATCGAGTGCGCACCCGCGTCACTGGCGCCATGAACGACCTCCGACTCCCGTGATCGGGTGCCGTAGGAGTTGCGCAGCCTGGAAAAAGACTCACCCGGACTCACCGCGTGCGCAGCGTCGTGATTCCTCATCTAGCAGCTGTCCCCTGCCGGCCTCTGACTCGAAGCCTCATTGTGACGGACTTTGCGGAGCGATCCTAGCCTGCGCACCGCACCGATTCTCCGCTGCGGGCGCCGATGCGCACGGCCTCTGGTGGGCCCGCGCTGGAATTCGCTCGCGCAAGGCTCATCCGGGGGTACCCGGAGGGGGCGGTTGCACGAAAGGTCTCGGCCACAGATCGAACACCCGGGACAGGACCGACAGCGCCAGCGCGTGGCGGATCGTGCCCTCCTGCACCGCGGCCCGTACCGCCGCCTCGGTCATCACCTC
>JASFLG010000216.1:0-7127 GCA_050118205.1 Pseudomonadales bacterium | reverse complement strand
GCTGCTTGCGTACCCACTCGGGTACCGCCGCCAGCGCCGCCGGTAGCGCCCCGGGGTCGGTGCCGCCGCCCGCACGGGCCATGTCCGGCCGGCCGCCACCGCGGGCACCCACCTTGGTGCCGACCGCGTTGATCACCTCCGGCGCCTTGATCCGGTCCGTGAGGTCCTTGCTGACCCCGGCCACCAGGCTGACGGTGCCCTCTTCGACGTGGCCGAGCACGATCACGGCGCTGCCGAGCTTGGACCTGAGCGTGTCCAGCGTCTGCATCAGCGCCTTGCTGTCACCCTCCACAGTGGTGGCCAGGACCTTCACCCCGTCCACCTCGGTGGCATCGCCGGCGAGGTCCGAGCCCTGACTCGCCGCGAGCGTCTGCCGGATCTGCTCGAGCTCCCGGGTGAGACGCCGGTTCTCCTCGAGAATCGCGGCCACTTTGTCCGCCGCATCGGTCCGACTGCCTCGCACCAGCCCGGAGATGCGGGCGAGCATATCCTCGCCGGCCAGCGTCCAGGCAAGCGCACCCGGACCGGTGACCGCCTCGATGCGGCGGATTCCGGCCGCGATGCCGGTCTCCGAGACGATCCGGAACAGACCGATGTCGCCCGTGCGGTCCACGTGAGTGCCGCCGCACAGCTCCACCGAGTAGCCGTCGCCCATGGTCAGCACACGCACCTCGCTACCGTACCTTTCACCGAACAGCGCCATCGCGCCACCGGCGATGGCGTCATCGTAGCTCTTGTGCTCCACCGCAACCGGGGTGTTGGCAAGAATCTGCTCGTTGACAATCGCTTCCACGGACCTGAGCTCGTCCGCCGTCATGGGCTCCGGATGCGAGAAGTCGAAGCGCAGCCGGTCGGGCGCAACGAGCGAGCCTTTCTGCTGCACGTGCGCGCCAAGCGTGTTGCGCAGCGCGGCGTGCAGCAGGTGGGTCGCGGAGTGGTTGAGCTTGATCCGGTGGCGCCGCTCATCATCGATGGCTGCACGCACCATCTCGCCTGCGGTCAACGAGCCTCTGACAAGCTCTCCGACGTGAAGGTACTGATCGCCCGCCACCTGCGTATCCGTCACGCGGAACGTCCCACCGTCGCTCTCGATGGTGCCCGTATCGCCGACCTGCCCACCGGACTCGGCATAAAACGGCGTGCTCGACAGCACCACCACGCCGGCTTCGCCGGCCTCGAGTCGATTGACCCGGTGACCTTCGGGGTCGTACAGACCAACCACCTCGGACTCGCCAGCAACCGTCGAGTAGCCGGTGAAGGCCACCTTGCCCTCGGTGTGAATTCTCTGGCCGAGGCGTGCGTCGAACCTGGCGGCGGCACGGCCGCGGTTGCGCTGAGCCTCCATGGCAGCCTCGAAGCCAGCCATGTCCACGGCAAGCCCCCTTTCCCGGGCAACGTCGGCAGTGAGGTCCACCGGAAAGCCGAAGGTATCGTAGAGCCGGAACACCACGTCACCCGGGATTTCGGTACCGTCGAGCCCATCGATGGTCTCGTTCAGCAGCTCCATCCCCTGGCTCAGTGTCTCCGCGAAGCGGGCTTCCTCCCGAGCGAGCACCTGGACCACCTCGTTCCGACGTTCGACCAGAATCGGGTATGCCTCACCCATCTCCTCTATGAGCGGGTCCACCAGCTTGTGAAAGAACGGTTCGTTGATGCCGAGCTTGTAACCGTGACGCAGGGCCCGCCTGATGATCCGACGGAGGACGTAGGAGCGATCCTCGTTGCCCGGAGTGACCCCATCCGCAATCAGAAAGGCGGAGGAGCGGATGTGATCGGCAATCACCCTGAGCGAAGCGTTCGCCAGCATTTCTGACGTGTCATTGAAGCCGGCCATCTGCCCGGCGGCGCGGATGAGGTGGCGAAACAGATCGATCTCGTAGTTGCTGTGCACACCCTGCATGATGGCAGCCATTCGCTCGAGGCCGAGCCCCGTATCCACGCCCGGCTGCGGCAGAGGCGTGAGATCGCCATCCGCTGAACGATCGAACTGCGGGAAGACCAGATTCCAGAACTCGATGTACCGGTCGCCGTCTTCGTCCGGAGACCCCGGCGGCCCGCCCGCGACCTCGGGTCCGTGGTCGTAGAAGAGCTCCGTGCAGGGTCCGCACGGGCCCGTATCGCCCATGGTCCAGAAGTTGTCCTCGATGTCGACTACCCGCTCATGGGGGATCCCCACCTGCTCCTCCCAGATCTGGCGCGATTCCGCGTCGGTGGGATGCACCGTGACCCAGATCTTCTCTTTCGGCAGCTTCAGCACCCCGGTGATGAATTCCCAGGCCCAGGCGATGGTCTCCTCCTTGAAGTAGTCGCCGAAGCTGAAGTTACCCATCATCTCGAAGAAGGTGTGATGACGGGCCGTGTAGCCTACGTTCTCCAGGTCGTTGTGCTTACCGCCGGCGCGCACACAGCGCTGCGCCGACACCGCGCGCTTGTAGCCCGGGTCCTCACGGCCGAGCAGCGCGTCTTTGAACTGATTCATACCCGCGTTGGTGAACAGCAGCGTTGGATCGTCCCTGGGAACCAGGGAGCTGGACGGGACGATCCTGTGACCTCTTTCCTCGAAAAAGGACAGATAGGCCTCTCTGAGCTCGGCGGTGTTCATCGATCTGATCGGGATTGAAAAAAGCGGGCCAGTATAAGGGATGGCAGGCCCGGATTGCAGCCGTCGACCCGGGGACAGCGCTGCGGTTCAGCCGCGCTCCGCGCCCAGCACGCGGTAGATCAGATCGGCCGGAAAGCCCCGCCGGGCCAGGAAACGGGCGCGCGCGTTCCAGTCCTGACGTCGCGCGTCGTATCCGTCCACTCTGGACGCGTCCGCAGACGCATCCGGGCAGTCATCCGTATCCTCCAGGCAGGACCAGGGTTCGGCACCGAAGCGCTTCGCCAGCGCGCTCGTCGCCACCTCGAGCCAGAACTCGGCCGGCTCCGTCAGCTGACTCTCGAGCTCCGGCTCGCGGACTCCCCGGGTGGCGAGTTCCTGGCGGATTTTCACGGGGCCGTAACCACGAGCCACACGGCTGCGGACGAAGTCCTCCGCGTAGCGGGCATCGGACTGCAGATCGTGCTCGGAGAGATAGTCGAGCACCTCCGTGACGAGGGCGCGCGGGTGACCTCTGCGCGCCAGCTTCTGCTCGAGCTCACGCCGACTGTGCTCGCGCCGGCCGAGGCTCTTGACTGCAGCGTCCAGGGCGGCCCGATAGGCCGCCTCGGCCGCATCCCCGGACGCATAAGCCATCCGGCCCTCCTCCGCTCAGGCTGTTTTAGGACAGGGTGTCCTGCTCCGGCTCGGGAATCACCACCTCGTCGGGTGTGGACTTGTCCGGGAGCAGCTGCCGGCGGATCTTCGCCTCGATCTCGGCACAGATCTCCGGATGCTCGATCAGATAGTCCGCGGCGTTCTTGCGACCCTGACCGATCCGGTCGGATTTGTACGCATACCAGGCACCCGATTTCTCGACGATACCCTGTTGCACACCCAGCTCCAGGATCTCGCCCATGCGATTGATCCCCTGGCCGTAGAGAATCTGAAACTCGGTCTGACGGAACGGCGGCGCCACCTTGTTCTTCACCACCTTTACCCGGGTCTCGTTGCCGACCACTTCGTCCCCTTCCTTTACCGCGCCGATGCGACGGATGTCCAGACGCACGGACGAGTAGAACTTGAGCGCGTTACCACCGGTCGTGGTTTCCGGCGAGCCGAACATGACGCCGATCTTCATGCGGATCTGATTGATGAAGATGACGAGCGTGTTGGATTGCTTGATGTTGCCGGTCATCTTCCTGAGCGCCTGGCTCATGAGTCGGGCCTGCAGCCCGACGTGCGAATCGCCCATCTCCCCTTCGATTTCCGCTCGGGGCGTGAGCGCTGCCACAGAGTCCACGACCACCACGTCCACCGCGCCGGAGCGCACCACCATGTCGCAGATCTCCAGGGCCTGCTCGCCCGTATCGGGCTGGGAAACCAGGAGATTGTCCGTGTCGACGCCCAGCGACTGTGCGTAGATGGGGTCCAGCGCGTGCTCGGCATCGATGAACGCGCAGGTGCCGCCGGCCTTCTGCGCTTCGGCGATGACCTGCAGGGTGAGCGTGGTCTTGCCGGAGGACTCCGGGCCGTAGATCTCCACCACCCGGCCGCGGGGCAGGCCGCCGATTCCCAGCGCGACGTCGAGCCCGAGCGAGCCGGTGGAGATGGACGGAATCGCCACCTGCTCCCGGTCGCCGAGACGCATCATGGAGCCCTTGCCGAACTGCCGCTCGATCTGGGCGAGCGCCGCGGACAGAGCGCGGTTCTTATCGGGGTCGGGAGCGGCGGATTTCTGATTGGAGTCGGATTTGGATCGTGCCATGTCGAGTGACTTGCTCATCTTTGAGTATTCTCCTCAGTGCCGCGCCTGCTGGTCCGGATCTGAAGTCCCCTCAGCAGTCACCGCACGCGAAACTCGAGGTTCGCCGGGCACCGGCGTAGGAAATCCCGAGTTGGCCGATACTGTATATTTAATCAGTATCGATGGCAACCGCCTGCGGTCACGGCTGGCACACCGCAGCGACGATCGCGTACATCCGGCACGGCACCCCGACGCCGCACTCAACGCGGTTCAACCGCGGCCTGCCGGGCGCCATGCGTTGCCTTCCGCGTCGGCAGCCGCCCGCCGGCGTCGGCCGATCATTACCCCGGCAACGACCCCGGTAACCGCCATCGTCCACACCGTGAGTGCGCCTGTTGGCAGATCGAGCAGCGCCGACAGCAGGATGCCCAGCACGTAGGCGATCGCGCCGATGGCGAACGCGGTCAGCAACCGGGTGCGTCCCTCGAGATCCGCCGTGGCCAGAGCCGGGATGATCAGGCTGGCGAAGACCAGGTAGACGCCCACTACCTGCACCGAGGCGGTGACCGCGAACGCGAAGATCAGGTAGAAGCCGCCGCGTCCCAGGCGTCGCCCCACGGTCGCCCACAGAAGGCCCAGCAGGGCGTAGAGGATGGCGATGGGCACGAGCGTCGCCCAGGTGGACCAGAGAATCTGGCCCACCAGGAGGTCCTTCAGATGCTCCCCGCCATGCGGATTCTTCGCCAGGAGCAGGATCCCGCCGGTGGCGGCCAGCACGAACAGCGTGCCGATCAGCGGCTCCTGCAGGCGGGCCCAGCGGCGCTCGGTCCAGTGCAGCCCGGCGGCGGCAACCAGGGCGGCACAGACGGCAGCCACCTGCACCTGCAGGCCGTGCTCCTCCCAGCCGAACGTGGAGGCCGCGATCACACCCAGGCCGGCGACCTGGGCGATGGCGAGATCGATGAAGACGATGCCGCGCTTGAGCACCTCGATGCCGAGCGGCACGTGGGTGGTCAGCACCAGCAGGCCCGCCACGATGGCGGGCCCGAGAATGGAGAAGTCGATGAGATCCCAGCTCACGGTGACCCTCCCAGCAGGCGGTCGAGGATGTCGTCGAACAGGCCGTACAGGTCATCGGCACCGGGACTCCCACCGACGGTCAGCGGCAGCATGAGCTCGGGAATACCCGTACGCTTGGACAGCCAGGCGGACGGCTTCTCGTCCTGGAAAGGCGCCCGGATGATGAAGTCGGCACCCTCGCCGTCGGCGCCGAGCTGGACCAGCAGCTGGGAGAGATGCGCCGCGGTCGGCGGCACCCCGGGCACCGGCTCGAGCTGGGCCACCTCGTCGAGCTTCAGCCAGTTCTCGAGGTAGGCCCAGGACTTGTGATGCACGACGATGCGCTTGCCGGCCAGCGGCCGTGCCCGGGCCTCCCAGGCGAGCGTCGCCTCGTTCCACCGCTCGAGAAACGCCGCCGCGCCGGCCTGATAGTCGACGGACGGGTCGAGCGCCGCCATCCGCTCGCCGAGCGCGCCGGCGATGATTGCGACGTTGTGCGGGTTGAGCTGCACGTGCGGGTTGCCTTCCGGGTGCATGTCGCCGAGGCTGCGGTCCAACCGGGCGGGCACCTCGAGTCGCACGACCAGCGTGCTGGTCTCCAGATACCCGGGAGCCCCCGGTTGCACCTTCGCGTTGTTGGCCTTGGTCAGCAGCATGGGCAGCCAGCCGATCTCGAGCTGCGAGCCGCTGCAGACCACCAGGTCGGCTCGTCGCACGCGGGAGATGAGGCTCGGTCGCGCCTGGATGTAGTGCGGGTCCTGCAGCGCCGTGGTGGCGCTGCTGACGTCGACGTTTTCACCACCGATCTCGGTGGCCAGCGCCGCCCACTCAGGTTCGCAGGCAAAGACGCGCAACCCTGCGTGGGCACTGGGCAACACGCCGGCGAGAAACACGAAAAGCAGCAATCGTTTCATGGCAATCCCTCCGCTCAGAACGTGTGCGCGCCGTGGGCGCCGATGCTCTGGATGTACTGCAGGCCCCACTGGCTGAACGAATCGATCCCCGAGTCGTCCCAAGCGTACTGCAGCCGCAACCGGCTGAACTCGCTGGGTGACCAGTCCGCCATCACCGTGTAGCGCTTCGGATCGCTGCCCAGCGGATCGAGGGCGGTCCCGGCAAAGGCCGGTCCCGGATCATCATTCGAGAGCAGATCGAAGCGGGCGCCCACCCGCCACTGAGTGATCGGCTGATAGACCACCTGCGCATACCAGCCCCACTGGTCCCGGTCGATGTCGGGCGAAGAGCCGTCCGGCAGCAGGTAACGACCGTTTTCGTTGCGCCAGAGCAACTCACTCTGCAGCACCAGGTTCTTGCGCCGCCAGTTGCCGTTCGGCGCCCACTTCCAGACGAACTCGGCGATGACCATGTCCGTCGTGCCATCGAACAGCAGCGGCTCGTCCTCCGGTCCGGATGGGCGCGCGTCGCTCCTGGCATGCAGATAGGAAATGCCTGTGAGCCAGCTCGAGCTCACACCCGCATCGCCACCGAGCTTGGCGAACAGGGTGTTCGAGCCGAGCCCGCCATTGGCGGCGCCCGCGGCGGGGTAGTGGTCGCCGCGGAAGACCTCGCCGCCGAGCTCGAGATACAGATCGGTCGGCGCCAGCCAGCGGACCTGTATCCCATCGTCGCCGTACTGGTTGCCGAGAAACGCCTTGTAGGCCAGAGGCTGGTCGGCGAAGTCCCACGTGTGGGAGTGCTTTCCGTTCAGATAACCGACGTCCGAATAGAAGCGGCCGAAGCGGG
>JASFLG010000215.1:0-7128 GCA_050118205.1 Pseudomonadales bacterium | reverse complement strand
GAGTCGGACACGGTCTACGACGGCCGCCCGGTCGGCCACGTGCGCATCGCCTGGGGCAGCGCCGACCCCGACGTCTGGACGCTGACCACCCTGGCCAGCGGTACCGACGCGGCCGCGGCGGAGGACGTGAGCATCGCGGACGTGAACGGGGACGGCTACCCGGACGTGGTAGTGGCCTGCGAGCTTGCGCACCTCATCTACCTTCAGAACCCGGGCAGGGAAGCACGGACCGTCGAGTGGCCGCGCACCATTCCACCAATCACCGAGCACAGGGGCTCTTACATCCGTGCGTTCCTCGCCGACTTCGACGGGGACGGCCGCCCGGAGATCTCAGCCGCCAACAAGGGTGCCCAGAACCCGGAGACCCTCGAGCAGGTGGAGAAGACCAGCCTGTCCCTCTACCACCTCCCGGACGATCCCCTGAACGGCGACGCCTGGACCGAGCAGGTGCTCGGCAGCGTGCTGGTGCCCATCAACGCCGAGCCGGTCGACCTCGACGGCGATGGCGACCTGGACGTGGTGGCCGGCTCGCGCAACGAGCGGCGCGTGCTCTGGTTCGAGAACCGGGGCGCCTTCGAGTTCGTCGAGCACCCGATCGTCATCGAAAACGCCCCGGACACGCTGGCCATCACCGGGTTCAACATGGATTACGCGGACCTCGACGGGGATGGTCGCACCGACATCGTCAGCACCGCCTGGCCGGGCGCCATCGTCCTGCTCGAGCAGCCGGACACGCCCGACGCGCGCTGGCGCTTCCGGCGCATCGGCGCGACGCCGCCCGATCAGCTGGTGAGCGTGCGTCTGGCCGACGTGGACGGCGACGGCGATCTGGATGTGTTCAGCGGCGCCTACAGCCGAGGCCCCCGGGACGCGGACGGGCCGCTCATCACGGTCAACGATCCCCTGGGTCGGATCGTCTGGTTCGAGAACCGGGGCGCGTCCTGGCAGCCACACACCATCAGTCGCCGCAAGCGCGGGATGTACGACAAGTGGCTCCTGCGGGACATGGACGGTGACGGCGACCTGGACGCGGTGGGCACCCGTGGCAACAGCGAACCCTACGACGGCGTGCTGTGGCTGGAGCAGATCAGAACCCGCGTCCCGCAGGCCGTGTTCAATCAGGCTCGGGTAATCGACAGCCAGCAGATGGGACCCGCCGAGCCCTGAACTGGTGGGGCCGGCGACAAGCCCGACAGCTCGCCCGAACGACGCTACGCGGCGGGATGCGGTTCACACAATCGCCAATGTAAAACCGGTGTAAACACGTGACGCGTGCACGTCCTGTCGGGCGGCGGGACGGCATACTGCCGGCCATGACCGAAACATACGTACGCTCCATCGAAGCGCAGATCATCGGCCGGGTGTTCACCCACCAGGGCGCTATCCACTTCGTGCTGGACACCGACACTCAGACCGGCATGGCCCGCTGCAGCCGCCGCACCGATCGCGGCCCCGGTATCGCCTACCTGCCCATGACCGACGTGCACCGGATGCTCATCGAGCAGAGCGGGATCTCCCTGGAGAGCCACCCGCCCGCGAACGAGACGTTCGAGGACGATGCGCTCGAGGACGACGAGCTCACCGACGACGACACCCGCGCCGTGCACTGAAGCGCCCACCCGACGGCCCGTATGGCTCGCCCGTCGGTAAGTGTATACTCCCGGCCATTGCGCCCCGCGGGGACGGGGGGATCCATCACCGGCTCGGACGGCTCGGAGCGACTCCGCGGCCGGAAGGCCCAGGACGGGACTGCACATCGTTATGAGCATCAGCAATTTCAGCAATATTCTGAAGATCTTCCGTGGGGGCCAGCCGACCGAGGAAGAGAAGCAGGAGCTTTTCAAGGAAGTCGCGGTGATGACCCTGGCCCGGGCGACGGCCTCGGACACCAACATCAAGCCGGTGGAGGTGGACACGGTACGCGCCATCATCGGGCGGGTGATCGGCGAGGAGGTGACCTCGGCCGAGATCCGTATTCAGGCGAACTCCAAGCTGTTCGAGTCCGAACCCCTGGAGAAGTACCTGGCCCGGGCCGGACGCGTGCTCGACGTGCAGGACCGGATCACCATTGCCGAGGCCCTGGCGGAGGTGATCGTGAGTGACTCGCGCATCACCAGCAAGGAAACGACCTTCTTCAACATGGTCGCGGGTGCTTTCCAGCTCACCCCGGCCGAGCTCGCCGGCCTGATCGTCAGCGACTAGCCCCTCCGTCCGGCCGGGTTGCCTTCAGACGGCGGGACCGTCCCAGCCGTCCGGCACCCAGCTGCCGTGGAACCCGAACGGCACCCTGGCCGGCAGCATCACCCGGGCCAGCGGTTCCCGCCCCGGGTCCTGAGCATCCAGCACCACCAGCTCGCTGGCGCCGCGCCCGGCATCGAAAACGAACGTCATGAGGTAGCCGTCGTCCTCCGCCGATGCGTCCCGCCGCGGGACGAAGTAGGGCTCGCCGCTGTGCCGCCCCGGTCCCAGATCGAACTGGCTGCAGGCCCCGGTGGCCATGTCGTGCTTGTTGATCGCGGGAAAGCTGACCCCGCCGTCCTTCACCGCCACCGAGTACCCGTAGCGATAGGGTTTGCTGTTCAGCGCCGGGTGGCAGCGCGGAAACTCCTGAGCCCGCTCGTCGATCCGTTCCTCACGAACCTTGCCGGTCTCGGGATTCACCGTCCAGCGGTCGAGGGTGGCCAGGCTGTCGCGGAAAGGGCCGTTGTGGTCGGCAACGAACATGCGCTCGTAGCGGCAGAGATCCAGCACCACATTGCCATCCGCGTCGTCGTATGCATTCATCGGGTGAAACACGTAGCAGGGTGACACCTCGGCCCAGACGATGTCGTCGACGCCCCCGTCCCGGGGCAGCAGGCCGATCCGGGGCTGGTAATCCGGGTTCCAGGAGAACGGGAAGCGCATTCCCTGATTGATCAGCTCGCCGCTCACGGTCACCGGCAGGTCGTAGATCACGACGTAGCGCCCGGTCAGGCTCATGTCGTGCATCATGACCATGCCCGGCACGGGCACGTCGAGCGTGCGCTTCACCTTGCCGTCGCGGCCCACGTGCACGTACTGGACGTGATCGAGAAAGCCCGGCCAGCTGTAGGCCATGGCGTGCAGATCGCCGGTGTCCGGGTCGATCTTGGGGTGGGCCGTGAAGGCCCCCTCGGTCAGGGTGCCGAAGAAGTTGTTGGCACCGACGGTGTCGAGCTCGTCGGTCAGCTCAACGGGCGGCGAGCCGGCCTCGACGATGGCGAAGGTTCTGCCCGCCAGGCCGATCACGTGAGTGTTGGCCGAGCCGGCGAATGTCCGGCCGGCGGGATCCTCACCCAGGGCCTCGACGATCTCCGCATTGCGCACGTAACGGTTGCGGTACCACAACGCCCGACCCTCGGCGAGACGCACCCCGTGCACCATCCCCTCGCCGGTGAACCAGTGGTACCGGGCCGGATCCACCTCACCGAGCGGATTGGGCCCGTTGCGCAGATAGCGGCCGGAAAGCTCCGCCGGCAGCTCACCGATCACCTCGAGCTCGGTGGCGGTGACCTCCTCGCGCACGGGCGCGAAGTTGTCCTCGAGATACAGGCTCGCGTCGTACATGCTCTTCCCTCCCTGGTTCCCCAGGATCCTGGTTGAAGGCGTGAGCGCAGCGAGACCGATGCCCGCGCTCAGGGTATTGACGAATGTGCGTCGTTTCATGACACCCGCTCCCCTCGGCAGGCGACCACAATAGCAGGAATACCTGCCCGGAGGTCGAGGTCGTGATGCCGTGCCGCCGTGCTAAAGTCCCCGATCTGCCGAACGAAAGGGGAGCGCCGCCGTGGCCTACAACAAACCCATACCGCCCAAGGCCCAGCACACCAGACCGTTCTGGGACGGAGCCAGGGCGGGGCGCCTGATGCTGCCACGCTGCACGAGCTGCAACCGTGTGCACTGGTATCCACGGCTGATCTGCCCGTTCTGCCACGCGGTGGAGATCGAGTGGATCGAGGCGAGCGGCGAGGGCCGCATCCACACCTACGCCGTGCAGCACCGCGCCTTCGGTGGCTGGGCGGAGGAGGTGCCCTACGTCACGGCCTACATCGACCTGAACGAGGGCGACCGGATGCTGACCGTGCTGCGTGGGGTGGATCCTTCGAAGCCGGAGGAGATCCGCATCGGTGCGAAGGTGCGGGTGGAGTTCGAGGCGGCGGACGAGGACACCCACATCCCGTTCTTCCGCGTGCTGGAGGAGGACTGACATGGCAGCCAACCTGCGCAATGTGGCCGCCATCGTTGGCGCCGCGGAATCCGACGACATCGGCTACCCGGAGGAGCGGGGCGGCAAGGTCAGCTCGCTCATGCACCACATCCAGGCCATCCGGAACGTCTCCGAGTACACCGGCATTCCCATCTCGGATATCCAGGGCATCTTCTCGGCCGGCTGGTCGAGCCAGCTCGCCGAGCATCTGGGATTGCGCCCGCGCTACATCGACACCACCTCGGTCGGCGGTTGCTCGTTTCAGATGCACGTGCACCACGCGCTCGCGGCGATCCACGCCGGCATCATCGACATCGCGCTGGTGAGCCACGGGCAGGCGGGATGGTCCTATCGCGGCGCCGGTGGCCGGCGCGGCAACCTGGCCCCGGGCGAGATCGACCCGGCCATCGAAATGACCCTCCCGTACGGTATATTCGGCGCGCCCGGCAACTATGCCCACGCCATGGTCCGGCACATGCACCGCTTCGGCACCACCCCGGAGGACTTCGCCCACATCGCCGTGGTCACCCGGCAGTGGGCCACCCTGAACCCCCGGGCGCTCATGTTCTCGAAAGAGACCAACCCGTTCGGCGGCCCGATCACCGTGCAGGACGTGATGGACGCGAGGCTCATCGCCTGGCCGCTGACCCTGTTTCACTGCTGCATCGTCACGGACCACGGCGGCGCGGTGATCGTGGCGCGGCCCGAGATCGCCCGTAGCCTCCGCACCAACCCGGTCTGGATCGCCGGCGCCGGCGAGTCCATGGGGCACTCGAACATGCTGGAGATGGAGGACTTCACGGCGACCTCCGCGGCCCGCTCGGCTGCCACCGCCTACGCCATGGCCGGGCTCGGCCCCGAGGACATGGAGATGGCCATGATCTACGACTCCTTCACCATCACCGCTGCAATCACCGCCGAGATGCTCGGCCTCGCGCCCCGCGGCAAGGGGCACACGCTGTGGAAGGAAGGCCACGCGGCCCCGGGCGGCCGCCTGCCCATCAACACCAACGGCGGAGGGCTCTCGTTCAATCACTCGGGCATGTACGGCATGCAGCTCCTGGTGGAAGCCTACCGGCAGCTCTCCGGCACCGCCGAGGACGGGGTGAACGGCATCGCCGGCAAGCAGACGGGCGCCACCACCTGTGTGGTGAACGGCACCGGTGGCACCCTCTCCACCACCGGTACCCTGGTGCTGACGGCCCAGGGGTGACCGGAGCCAGGTGCCCTATGGAACCGAGCGCAGGATCTCGTTCGCGTAGGCCGACTCGTTACCCTCGGCGTCCAGCGCGGTCATGGTGACGTAGTAGTCGCCGGAGGCGGCATTGAGCGCGTAGCTGGTGGCCGAGGCATCCATCACGTCCACGCTGTTCGAATAGGCGCGGCTGTCCGGCCCGTAGTAGATCCGGAAGCTGGCCAGGTCCGTCAGCGGCGTGCCGTCCACGTTCTCCGTGGGGGCCACCCAGCTGATTTGGATCTCGCCGATGGCGCTGACCGAGACCATCTGCATCGCGCTGCCCCCGATGCCCGTGCAGGACAGCGTGAACGTGGTGCTGCCGTCGATGGGTCCGACCGCCTCCGAGCCCGCGGGGCTACGTGCGCCGGACCAGCCACCGCTGGCCTGGCAGGTATCCGCATCGGTGGACGACCAGGTGAGGCTGGTGGTGCCGCCGCTCGGCACCGACGAATCCGCACTGGAGAGCGAGACCGATGGTGCCGGCACCACGGTGACGCTGGTGCTGTCACTGGCACTGCCGCCGCTACCGGTGCAGGTGAGCGAGAAGCTGGTGCTGCTGGTGATCCCCCCGACCGATTGCGTTCCGCTCGGACCGAAGGTACCGCTCCAGCCGCCGCCGGCCGTGCACTGATCCGCGTCCGTGGACGACCAGGTGAGGGTCGTGCTGCCACCGCCGGCGATCTCCGTGGCCGAGGCGCTCAGCGCGACGGTCGGTGCCGGCGTTGGTGCCGGTGCCGGCTCGGTAACCGACACCATCACGCTGGCATCGACGCTGCCGCCCGCGCCGGAGCAGGACAGGCTGAAGGTCGACGTGGCGTCCAACGGTCCGACCAGCTGCGAGCCGTCCGGACCGAAGCTCCCCGCCCAGGCGTCACCCGCCACGCAGGTGTCCGCATCGGTGGCGTGCCAGGTGAGCGTGGTCGAGTCACCCGCGAGCACCTCCGGGTCCGAGGTGCTGAAGCTGAGCGTCGGCGTCGGCGCTGGCGCCGGAGCCGGAGCCGGCTCGGTGACCGTCACCACCGCACTGGCCTCGACGCTGCCACCCGCGCCGGAGCACGACAGGCTGAAGGTCGAGGTGGCGTCCAACGGTCCGACCAGCTGCGAGCCATCCGGACCGAAGCTCCCCGCCCAGGCGTCACCCGCCACGCAGGTGTCCGCATCGGTGGCATGCCAGGTGAGCGTGGTCGAGTCGCCCGCGGGCACCTCCGGGTCCGCTGCGCTGAGACTCAGCGTCGGGGTCGGCGCGGGGTCCGTCGGCGTGGAGCCTCCGGCGCTACCGGAGTCCGAAGCGGTGACCGTCACGTAAACCGTGGATTCGACCCCCCCGCCCTGGGACACGCACTTCAGCGTAAAGGCCTTCGGCCCGTCGATCGGCGGCGTCCAGTAGGCGCCGGAGGTGTCGAATTTGCCCGACCAGTCCCCGGAGGCCTGGCAGAAGCGGGTGCCCTCGGAGGCCCAGCTGAGCTGAACCTTCTCCCCCAGGGCGTGCTCGGTGCTGTCCGCAGAAAAGGCGAGCACGGGACTCGCGCCGCCTCCCGAATCCCCGCCACCACCGCTGCCGCTGCCCTTGCCGCCCGGGCCGCCGCTCCAGTCCGGTTTCGCCACTGCCACCGAGTTGAGCAGGCAGGCCGTCAAGAAAAGCGCAAGCTTTCCCCCATGGAATCGA
>JASFLG010000214.1:0-7132 GCA_050118205.1 Pseudomonadales bacterium | reverse complement strand
GCCAGCGGGACCAGACGCGGGTCCTCGGCCTCCGGCGCTGCGCGGCCGCGAATCCGGTCGAGGAGGCTGACAAGCGTCATGCTGCGCTTCGTTCGAGCTGGTCCATGGCTTCTTTGACCAGCGAGAGGTCGTTCCGTTTCAGCCGCCGGTGATCCGAGAGCAGTCGTCTGAAGTGGCGGGCTCCGGGCATACCGGCGAACAGCCCGAGGCAATGCCGGGTCATGTCCGCAAGTCGGGTTCCGGATTTGAGCTCCCGCGCCATGTAGTCGGTGTAAACGCCCATGACCTCGCAGGCATCGAGCAGTGGCTCGTCGTAGAGTCGATGCGCCAGCATGTTCAAGAAAAGCGGAGCCTGATACGCCCGCCGCCCGATCATCAGTCCGTCCACGCGGGCCAGATGGGCGAGGGCCTCATCGGCATCGTCGATGCCGCCGTTGATCACGATGGTCAGCTCCGGGTGCCTGGCCTTGAGCGCGTAGACGCGCTCGTACTCGAGCGGCGGAACGGTACGGTTCTCGGCGGGTGACAGACCGTTCAGCAGCGCCTTACGCGCATGCACGTAGAACCGACGGCAGCCGGCCGACGCTACGGTCGTCACGAACGACTCGAGCTGCTCCTGGCTGTCGTCGTCATCGACGCCGAGTCGGCACTTCACCGTCACGGGAATTTCCGTTGCCGCGTGCATGGCGTCGACCAGGGCGGCGACGAGCTCCGGCTCGCGCATCAGACAGGCGCCGAACGCACCACGCTGAACGCGCGGCGACGGGCAACCGACGTTGATGTTGATCTCATCGAATCCCGCCGCGGCCGCCATGCGTGCGGCTTCTGCCATCGCCGACGGTTCGCTGCCGCCGAGCTGAATGGCCACCGGGTGCTCGCTCGGATCAAAGCGCAACAACCGTTCGGCGGGACCGTTCAGCAGCGCGCCGCTGGTGATCATCTCCGTGAACAGCATCGCCCGGCTGCTCACGAGCCGGTGCAGATAGCGGCAGTGCCGGTCGGTCCACGCCATCATCGGCGCGACCGACAGTTCCTTGTTGTTCAGAAGCGTTCGAACCATGTACGCGGGACAGAGGTTACAGGCGCCATTGCCGATCGGGGGCCGCATTGTACACGTGCTGGCACGGACGTTCGTTCCGGCGGACGGGATCGCCGGCACCGGGCATCCCGGCGGCCGGTACGTCGGGGCCAACTGTCATGCCCGACCGGCCAGAATTTCAGTCGGTTCCAGGTTCATAACTTAACCGATTGAAAAAACAAGGAAAAATCGAATGAACGAACGTTCACGCGCACTTCATTCTTGTCCAGATTTCTCTCCATTTTTCCTTCATTTTGACGAGTTTGTTCTGTATAGTTGGTCGCCAACCTGCTGAATTTTCACCCCCGGAAGCAGCAGGTTGGCCCCAGCCCCCAGAGATGTGCCGACAGAGATGCTGAGACAAAGAACAATAAAGCGCCCGGTTCACGCCATCGGTATAGGTGTGCATTCGGGAGAAAAAGTCCGTATGACTTTACGCCCTGCCGGGGAGAGTACGGGAGTCGTCTTCGTCCGCTCCGACCTGGGCCATGCCGGTGTCCGCGCCCTGGCCAGCAACGTCAGCGATACGACGCTGGCCACGACCATCGCGGAAAATGGCGTCCAGGTGGCGACCGTAGAGCACCTCATGTCGGCCCTCTGGGGGCTTTCCATCGACAACCTGATCGTGGAGATCAACAACGAAGAGGTGCCGATCATGGACGGCAGCGCGGCCCCCTTCGTCTATCTGATCAACTCGGTCGGCATCGTCGAGCAGGAGGCCCCGAAGGAGTTCCTCCGCATCACGCGTCCGGTGACCGTGACACAGGGTGATGCCTGGGCGTCGCTCGAACCGTTCAATGGCTTCGAAGCGGACTATACGTTCGTGGCAGACCATCCGGTCTACAATCGCTATCCGAAGCAGGTGAAGCTCGATTTCTCCGAGATCTCGTACGTGGAAGAGGTGAGTCGAGCCCGCTCCTTCGGCCTGGTCAGTGAGCTGGACCAGGCAAAGGCGATTCACCGCTGCCTCGGCTCCAGCCTGGAGAACGCCGTTGGCATCAGCGACTTCGAGATTCTGAACGAGGACGGTCTGCGTTACGACGACGAGTTCGTCAAGCACAAGGTGCTCGACGTGATCGGCGACCTGTACCTGCTTGGTCGTCCGCTGGTCGGTCGCTTCCATGGCTTCAAGTCGGGACACGCGCTGAACAACAAGCTGGCCCGTGCGCTGCTTCGTTGCGACGACGCTTACGAGGTGGTAACGGTGGATCCCAGAGCGCACGGCAGCCGCCATATTCTGGTGCCGGCCGCACAGATCTCCTGACCGGACAGCGGCTAACGGCCGCCTGTGCTCGATGCCTCGTCGAGCATCTTGATCAGAAAGCCGCGAATCGCCTCCTCCGCGTCTTCCCTGGGCATCAGGCGCTGCGCTTCCATGAGCGCGGCCATGTCCTTCAGAGACCGTTTGCCGTCGATGAGTGACATGACGAACGCGTGAACGCGCGTGACCATGGCCTGACTCTGAAAGGCCGGCAGCAGAGGCACGGGCTCGCGACCGCGCGCGATCCAGTCGGGCAGGCTCTGCTGGCGCGGCGGCGCCTCCACGGCGCTGATCCTGCGAGCCATAAGTGTCAACACGCTCTCGCGCCGGCCGTGCCGGCTGTCCGGGCAGTCGAGATACGGCACCGTCGCCTCGTTCGTGGTCCGAACCTCGAAACCGCTGGCGGTGGTCAGGCCGGTGAGCTCCTCGATGTTCAGATTCTCGCTCACGTCCGCCCGGTCGAAGGCCACGGAGCCGTGATAGATCCAGGTGCCGCCGTCGGTGAGCAGGCCGTTGATCTGGGCGAGCAGGGTCCCCGGGGCCGTGTCGATCACATCCAACAGCCAGGGTGTGAGCACCACATCGAAACTGCCCGGCAGGAAGGGCGGGCGTCGGGCGTCGGCAAGCACCACCTCGAATCCTGCCCGGGCTGGGGCGGGGGAACTGAGCACCCGCTCGATGGCGCTGCGATCGCCGCGGCTCGGGGCCAGGGGAAACTCGGTCAGGGTGAGCTCGTCGCCGGCAGCCATCCGATGCGCCACCGTGGTGAGATACGGGTTGAGCTCGAGGGCGACAGTGAGCTCAGTTGCCAGGTTCTGGTGCAGGTCGTAGGCCAGGCGTCCGGCCCCGGCGCCCAGCACGAGCATCGAGCGCGGTGATGTCCCCGCGAGGGCTTCGCTGACCGCATCAAGCGAGGCCTGGTTCTCGGCCTCGCCCCAGACCCAGTCCCGGAACACGTTGGCGTCATAGGAGAGGAGGCCCATGCTGGTGGGTAGACGGGTCTTCAGGGCGAGGTAGGTCTCGAGGTTCGCCGGTCTGGCCAGCCCGAGTGGGGCGAGCAGCTTCTTCAGAGCGCCGTGCTGGGCCGCATAGCCGGCCGCCAGGTTGTCGAGTCGTGTCCTGGTCTGCGGGGTGGGATCCTGCCCCAGCGCGCTGCGTGCGGTCTGCTGGCGCTTCTCCAGGTCCTTGAGCGCGAGCTGCCAGCGGTTGCGCCACTCGAAGCGGGTGGCATCCGGATCCGCAACCAGCCACGGCACGCCGTCGTGCCGAGGGAAGTCGAGCTGACAGGAAGCGCACCTGAGCTCGGTGAGCGGGTTCCCGCAGCGCGGGCAGGCCAGGCAGTCGGAGAGTGTCGGCAAACCCAGGTCCTTATGGGTCTTCGGGAGCGCTCATTCTAGCTGCTGCCGATCCGCGCCGGGACCGGCAGCGGCCACACGCACGTCAGATCGTACCCTGTACGATCGGCTGGAAAGCCGTGTACAGATCCTGCTGCGCGGCGATCGGATTGCTGCCGAAAATGTCCGCGTAGCGGTTGTGCTCGTTGTGCAGCGCCATGTAGTTGAGCAGCACCATCTGCACCAGCAGGTTCACGTTGTTCGCGGCCGGCGTGGCGCTGGTCTCCACGGAGCCGTCCGGCCGCATGAAGCCGAGCTGCTGGTGGCGCGCCTGTTCTTCCGGCGTGCCACCGATGAGCTGCGGTCGGCCCGCGGGGTTGTAGACCAGGAAGAAAGTGGCGGCGGTGGAGGAGTTGTCACTCGTCCACTCGCCCTTGCCCCGGCCGTCGGCGGTGTCGTCGATCGCACCGTTGGAGGACAGCGAACCGTCCGACATCACGTACATCATCAGCGGCAGCTGTTGGCGGTGCGCGTACTCGAGGCATGCGCCCATGCACTGGCCGGCGCGGAAGTCCTTCACCTCGCCCTCGGCCCGGCGACCGCCGTGATAGTCGTAGCCACCCATCTCGATGGTGCCGGCGCCGGCAAAGCCATTGATGACCATCTTCATCACCGACGCGGTCTTGCGGAACTCCCGACCGTTCGTGTCGTTCGCCAGGAACTCGCTGGCACCGAAGATGCCGGCCGCCCCGACAATGGCCGGATCGGCGGCCGGGTCGATCTGGTCCGGGTTGCCGTAGTTCTCGGCGAGCTGTGCGGTCTTCACGTAGCCGCAGCGGACGAGGTCCTTGACCACGTCGGAAGTGGTGATCAAGCCCTGACCATTGTTGATGGCGGCGAGCTTCTGATCGCTGATCCGATAGATCGACTCCATCACCGCCACGGCATCGGCCTGGCTGAGCCCGAGGCTCGTCAGGTCACCCACGTCCACAAGCCCGGTGACGTCGCTCGGTCGGTCCACCTTGGTCGGGCGGATGGTCAGGTCGATCAGATCCGCGGGGGCCATCGAGTTGCCGCCGGAGTCGGAGTTCGAGCTGCCGATCAGGGTCAGCAGCGCACCGTCGGCGCCCTTGAAGATCTCGTTGTTTTCATCGTCGAAGGCGATACCGGCTCGGGCGATCCCGTACATGGGATTGTGCGGGTTGTTGCCGGTGTCGTTGTCCGAGCGTGCCGGGATCACGGCGCCGTTGGTGTTGGCCATGGCTGCAGCGGACATCCGGCTGACCATGCCACGCAGAAACGCGCTGTCCGAATGGAAGGCGAGGCCCAGACGCTGATCCACGTTGTCCGTGGTGCCGGTGTTCGGGTTCACCACCGGTGGGACGATGTCGCCGGGCAGACCCTGACGCTCGTAGCCCTGGGTGGACAGGAAGTCGAGCTGGCCGCCCTGCTGGCCCACCAGCACGTTGGACCCCGCCTGATTGGAGCCCCCCGCGAGGTCGAAGCAGATGAACGGGATCTTGCCCGCACCCTGCGTCGCGATACCACAGTTGCTCACCCAGGTGGCCAGGTCGGGCGAGAGGGCGAACGACCGGTTTCCGATCGTCAGCATGCTGCCGCCGAGCAGGCCGGCACCGCCCATGATGAAGCCCTGACTCAGGAACTCGCGTCGGGTGCGCGGTCGCGGGTGATCCGGATGGAGAATCGGATCGTCGTACCTGCGCGTTCTTCGTCTGATCATTTCTCTATCCTCGATCTACTGGACCAGCATGGCGGCGCTGCCGAGGGTCGATGCGCAGGCGCCCTTCATGATGGCGTTGGTGTCACCGGCGCCGGCGATGAGACGGTCCAGAAGATCGTCCACCTCCGCAGCGACGGCTGCCTCGTCCGGCTGGGTGGGCAGGTTGACACCCACCATTCGCGCCACCAGCGGGTCGGTCACCAGGCTCTTGTCATTGAACGCCGTCGACTTGCTCGTACCCCACGGGAAGCCCGGCCAGAAGCTCGAGCGCAGGGTCGAGTCCTCGACCAGCACCTTGCAGTACTCGAAGGCGAGCTGGGTAATGCCCATCTGCTGGGACGAGATGAACCCGGCGATCTTCGGCTGCACGGGCATGGCCTGGTGCACGCGCTCATACACGGTCTGGACGTTCGGATTCGAGACCGGAACGCCGGTGATCTTCGCCATGGCCGCGTTGATCTCCGCGAAGTCCCGAATACCTGTAGGCGGATCCTGATCCGCAGGGTCCACTGACGGCGGTGGCGGCAGCGGATCCGGGAACGGCTCAACGTAGGCCATCGCGTTCTCCGAGCTGCCGAGCTGCTCGAAGGTGAGGAAAAACTCATCCAGATCCGGACCCTTCTCCAGCGGGATCACGGTGCCCAGGCGGGAGATGCGCTGCAGTCCTTCTGCCGCGTAGTCCACGTCATTGAGCGAGATATCCACGTTCGCGTATGCCTGTCCGACGCCGACCTCGCGGCCGTTGAGACCGATTCTCATGCCCTTGAGCGGGATGTCGCCGATGGTCACGCCGGTGGGGTCCAGGATCACGAAGAACGGGTCCGTAAAGAGGTAGGCATGGGAGTCGTACTGGCTCACCTCGAACACGACGTAGGACCCGGTGATGCCCGTGTGCTGGTCCACGTTGAACAGCATGTAGTAGCGCTCGCCGACGCCGACCTCGAAGTTCTCGCGGATCTGATCCGGGGTCAGCACCCGGTTGTGGATGGCCAGCAGCCGCATGGTACCTGCCCAGCGGTTGGTGTTGTCCACCTCGCTGCCGATGGCGAGAGCGAAGGTGTCGTCCCAGACGTCGAGCAGGTCCGGCGGCGTGGTGTCGGTCACCGGGATCAGCTCACCGTTCACGAACAGCTGCCGGCCGTTGATCGGGTCGTAGTTCAGCACGAAGTGCTGCAGGGAGGCCTGCAGGACTTCGTCCATGGCGGGGGTGGATAGCTGCTCGCCATCCGCATCGCTCGGGTCGTTGCGCACGAACGTGTCGTAGTCGTAGAGCGTCTGCCCCACCATGAAGTTTCTCGACGCCGAGTTCCCCGCGTAGGAGACGATGCGCGCGGGACCATCCTGAGTCACATTGGCGGGCGCCGCCCAGAACTCGATGGCGAACTCGCCGGTCGCGGTGATCAGGTTGTACAGCTTGGCACTGGCGGTGGTGGATGCCTGGGCCTTGCCATCGATGAACTGCACGCCCCAGCCGCCGACCCAGTTGTACTCGCCGGACAGGGTCAGGTTCATGGAGGGCTCCACACCCGAGGTGTCGTAGGCCTGGTTGCCGGCCCCGGTCTTGAACTCGTACAGCGCGATCAGGTTGCGTTCGTGGCGACCGCCGGAGGCGGCGACGATGCCGTTCGGCAGCCCGAGGGCCATGCTGGTGACCAGGTTCGAATCGATGGTGGTGATCGGGATGGCGTTCGCCAGCGCGATGATGGCGTTCTCGATCT
>JASFLG010000213.1:0-7163 GCA_050118205.1 Pseudomonadales bacterium | reverse complement strand
CGCCAGCTGGTGCCGGGCTCGTAGGCGAGCGGCAGCGCGCCGAGCTTCTCGCACAGCGCCTCGAGCGTCAGGCTGTCATCGCCCAGAATGTCGATGCCCGCCGCCGCGTAGGCCTGGTCGACCACCGAGGTCGGCTCGATGAAGCCGTAGGAGAGCCCGGCCGAGTGACTCAGAATGTGCCGGATGCGCATGGGCTCCCCGGCGGGTGTCACGTCCTCGGGTCCCTTCGCGTCCGGCTTGAGCACCTGCATGTCGGCGAAGGCCGGAATGTAGTCGGCGACCGGATCGTCGAGCTTGAACCGCCCCTGCTCGAAGAGCTGCATCGCCGCCACCGAGGTGACCAGCTTGGTGTTCGAGTACATCCGGTAGATGGCGTCCTCGGTGAGCGGTCGCCGGCTCTCGAGGTCCATGTAGCCGAACCGCGCGAAGTCCAGCACGTCCGTGCCACGCATGATCAGGGTGTTGACGCACGAGAGGATGCCCTCGTCCACGTAGAACTGCATCCGTTCGTGAATCGGTGAAAAATCCAGGTCGCTGCCGACCGTCTCGATGGGCTGGCTGATGGTGAACTCCCCTGCGTGTCCCGTTGCTGTCGATCCCTATGAGACTACAGCGGCCCGGTCCTCTCAAGTTCCGCGGCGGCGTCCCGGACGGTCGCCATGCCGAGAAATCGGCCCACCGCCAGACGTCCCTCGTCCGGCTGGTCGATGAAGAAGCCGTTCACCCCCGCATCGAGCAGGATCCCGGCGAGATCCGCGACGGGCAGCAGGCGCCCGCGAAAGCGCAGCAGAAAGGGCGCTTCGGCCCGCAGGGTGTAGGGATGCACGAGCAGCCCGGCCGCCCGGGCCCGGCCGAGAAACGGCTCCGCCTCGCCGCCGAACGTGACATTGCCACCCCCCGGCACCGCCTCCAGATGCAGCACGCTCGCCACGGGCGGCCCGATGCCGGCAGCGTAATGCCCGGCCATGAACGCGAGCACCTCGGGGGTCGCGAGATCCGCATAGGTGAGATCGGCGCTGATGCCGCCATCGATCAGCCCGGCCAGCGCCCCGTAAACGTCCGTCTCACCGGTGCCCGCACCCCACACCATGTCCCGAGGCGCGGCGCGGTAGCCACGGTTCTGCACGTCGCCGAAGAGCTGGATGAGCGGGATGGGGATTCCGCGCACCTCGAGCTCGTTCCTGAGCATCATCAGAGGCGCCACCTCGAAGCACTGGATGTAGAGCCGGTCCGGATCGATGAAGCCGGCCGCCGTGAGGCCCTCGAGCAGCCTGGCGCCGAGGTCCATGCGGATCGGCGTGCCGTCCAGGAAGCGCCCCTCGTGCGAGAAATACGTCGGGTGCTTGAGCTCGATGTACAGACCCCGGGCGCCACCCCCTTCGGCCTGCCACGCGTTCAGGAGCGCCACCGCATCGGCCAGCGTCGGAATGCCTTCGCTGTCGTCGTAGAGCCGGTTCCACGGCCGGACATCAGGCATCCGCTCCCGGGCTCGAAGCGTACCGATCTCGGCGAGGGTGAAATCCTCGCTGAACCAGCCTGCGACCGGGCGGCCGTCGACGTGCTTGACGGTGAGCCGGTCCGCAAACTCGGCCCGCTCGGCCACGTCGGTGGTGGCCTCGAGAACCCGCGGGCGCCCGCCGCCGTCCCGTTCGGGACGACCGGCATCGTCCAGCGCCACCACGGCCAGAGCGTTCTCGTGCCGCGCGATCAGCTCGCCGTCGCGTGTGAGCACCAGATCGAGCTCGACGAAGTCCGCGCCTTCCACGAGGGCGAGCCGATAGGCCGACAACGTGTGTTCCGGACGACGCCCGCTGGCGCCGCGATGCGCGATCACGATCGGCCGCGGATCGACGTTGGACAGCTTGTCAGGCGCATCCGCCGATACCGCCGGTGGCAGGAAAAGACCCGGAAAAACGCACACCAGCGCCATCGGCTTGAACGGGATTCGACTCAATATCGCTCCCCGCGCTTTGCAGAGTCCGGCATAGATGAATTCGTCATTTCTCACGCGCGGGCCACGGCAATAAGATGATCCTCACGGCGGGTCCTTCAACCTCATTCAGTCGATGGACAGATAACGTGGAAGGCCCGCTCGCGAGCTTTGCACGCGCCGCCGCCGTTCGGCAGTGGGCATCAGAGCGAGCGGCCGGGAAGGACACGCTAACCGTACAGAGCAATGTTCGAACGGATCCGCCGGACTTTCCCTCTCGTCACAACGGAGTGAATCGGACTTCAGCGCGTTCGTCCAACCGGTCGATCAGCGCGTCTCCCATGGCCACCGCCGGGGTCAGCACCCCACCGGGGCCGCTCAGACCGTCTCTGGCGAGGCACACCGCGCTCTCCCCCAGCATCCGGGCGGTCGCCCCGTATCCGGGATCCCGTTCCGCCCGGATACGCAGGCGCAGATCGGCGCCGGAGCGGTCCGGATGCTTGCCGAGCAGCTGAATCTGAAAGTGCCCGGACTCCCGGGCGCTCCGGTCCGGACCCTCTCCCGGCTCGGGCAGAAGGTGGCCGAGCCAGCCGCGCAGCACACGGCTCCGCATGGCTGCACCCAGCGACGCGCTGCCGCCCGCCACGGCCACCGCCAGGGGAAATCCGAGCTGACCGTAAGGCAGCAGCACCCCCTCGTCATAACGGAAGGAGACGCCATAGGGCGTACCGAGCAGGGCGTTGCTGCGCCGCACCACCTTGGTGTTGATCTCGGCCATCACGAACGGCGCAACCCAGCCGTTGAAGTCGGGGTCGTACTCCGGGTAGGTCTTCTCCGGACCGTCGAGTCCGCGCGGGGCACCATCCGGATTCAGCGCGTAGGGATCGCGCAGAATGGTCGCGACCGACGGATCCCGCTCCGCTTCGCTGAACATGTTCAGCATGCTGGCGACGGTGCCACCGCTGAAGGCACCGCGGGTCGACTCGACCCGGTACTTCACCGCGGCGCAGTGCACGCCTTCCTGCGCCAGCATCTCCCGCTGCAGCCAGTGCACGCCGAGATCCGAGGGAATGCAGTCGAAGCCGCAGGTGTGCACGATCCTGGCGCCGGTGCGGCGGGCCTGCTCGTGGTGCGCGTCGATCATGCGCCGCATCCAGTGCACCTCGCCGGTGAGATCGCAGTAGTGCGTGCCGTGCCCGGCACAGGCGGCGACCACCTCGGATCCGTACAGCGCATAGGGACCCACCGTGGTAGCTACGACCCGGGTGCGACGGACGAGCTCGTCCAGGGCGCTGCGATCGTGGCTGTCCGCAATCAGCACGGGCACTTCTGCAGCACCCTCGCCGAGCTCCCGGCGCACCGACAGAAGCTTCTGCTCGTTCCGTCCCGCCATGGCCCAGCGGAGCCCACCGCCGGTGCCGTACTGATCGAGCAGGTACTCGCAGACCAGGCGGCCGGTGAAGCCACTGGCCCCGAAAACCACCACGTCGAGTTCCCGTTCACTCATGCCCGTTCACTCATGCCCGTTCACTCATGTCAGCACGCACCCCAGTGCGTTTTATCCCCGCAATGGCCGAAGTTTACACTGTGGAACCGTACCCGCCCGACAAGGTCGAAATCCAGGCATGCGCAGAACCCTGTCCCACCTGCTCGTCGTTCTGGCGTCCCTGCTTGCACCTGCGGCGGCGCTGTCCCAGTCGCCGCCGGACTGGCTGCTTGGCCGCTGGGTGCTGGACAGCGAGAGGAGCCACGACCTGCAGCCCAAGCAGGGCGACGGCGGCATCGGCGGTTTCGGCACGCCGACGATCAGCGTGGGCGGCGTGTACGTCCCGCTGCCGGGGGGCGGTGACGCCGATGTCCCGGCCGGCGGCGCCCGCGATCCACGGGTGCTGCGCTGCGAGGCCATGACCGTGTCCATGGACGGCGCAAACGTGCACTTCATCTTCGAGGGATCGGGCGAGGAAACCATGAAGCCCGGCAACGACCAGGGCAGAAAGACCAGCTGGAACGGCCGGCGCCTCACCCAGTCCTACACCACCACCGTTCGTTCGGTGCGCAAGACCTACGAGCTCGAGAAGGACGGCAGCCTGGTGGTCAAGGTCAAGATCAACCCCAAGGGTGCCAAGAGCGCCACCCACGTCCGCGTCTTCCAGCGGCCATCCTCCTGATGCTGCCGATCGGCGCCAGCGTGCGCCTGATTGCAAGCTGCGACGCTTTGGCGCTAATGTGCCTGCGATGCGTCGCCTCTGCCTGAGCCTGCTGTTACTGACTCTGACCACCGGACTCGCCGGTTGCGACGAGCCCTTCATCGTCATGTCGGGTGGCGCGCTCACCGGTGAGGTCAGCGTGCCGCCCGCGGACTGGACCCCGCTCAACGACGTGGATGTCGTGCAGCTCGAAACCCACCCCGAAGACCCCTACTCGGTCAACGTCTGGGTGATCGCGAAAGGGCCCGACATCTACGTGGCCACCGGCGAAGGCGATACGCGCTGGTCGAAGATCCTCGACAGCGAGCCGGACGTCAGGCTGCGCATCGGGAACAAGATATACCCGCTCACCGCACACCGGGTGCTCGACGAGAAAGAGAAGGCGGCGATCGGCGCCGAGTATGTGAAGAAGTACGACGTCGACGACGACCACAACTGGATTCAGACCGGGCAGCTGTTCCGTCTGGACCGTCGTTGAGCACTACGCCGGTTGCCGCGAGCCGGCGGCCGGCGACGGAGCAGCCGGGTTTCAGCCCCCGCACGGCCCTGGCCGTGGTGGTGGCCAGCATGGTCGGCACCGGCGTGTTCACCAGCCTCGGCTATCAGCTCCTCGACATCCAGTCTCCCTTCGTGCTGGTCCTGCTCTGGGTCGTCGGAGGGACAACCGCCCTGTGCGGAGCGCTCACCTATGCAGAGCTCGGTGCGGCTCTGCCCCGTTCCGGCGGTGAGTACAACTTCCTGTCCGAGATCTACCATCCGGGCGCCGGGTTCATCTCCGGCTGGGTGTCCGCGACGGTCGGCTTCGCCGCGCCCACGGCGCTGGCCGCCATCACCTTCGGCGAGTATCTGCAGGCGGTGTTTCCGTCCCTGTCGCCCACGTGGCTGGCGTGCACGCTCGTCATCGCGCTGACCGCCGTACACGCCAGCACCCGGCGCAACAGCGGCGGCGTGCAACGCGTTTTCACCACCCTGAAGGTGACCCTCATCGTGCTGTTCTGCGTGAGCGCCTGGCTGCTCACGGCCCCCCGGCCGGACGTGACTTTTCTCCCGGCCGGTGGCGATCTCGAGCTGACCTTCTCCGGTGCCTTCGCCGTGGCGCTGATCTACGTCAACTACGCCTACACCGGCTGGAACGCCGCCACCTATCTCACCAGCGAGCTCGACGAGCCTCAGAAGACGCTTTCCGGCGTGCTGATCCGCGGCACCCTGGTGGTCATGCTGCTCTACGTTCTGCTCAACTTCACCTTTCTCTACGTGGCGCCCGCCGCCGAGATGGCGGGCAGGCTCGAGATCGGCTACATCGCCGCCCGGCACGTGTTCGGGGGCACCGGGGCCGACATCATGGGCGTGGCGCTCGCCCTGCTGCTCATCTCCACGGTGAGCGCCATGATCATGTCCGGGCCGAGGGTGCTGCAGGTGATCGGCGAGGACTTCGCCGCGTTCCGGGTGCTGTCTCGAACCAACCCATACGGGGTGCCGCACACGGCCATCATCTTTCAATCGCTGGTGACGCTCGCCTTCATCCTCACCGCGTCCTTCCAGACCATCCTCGTGTTCACGGGCTTCACACTGGGCGTCAACACCTTCTTCACGGTGCTCGGCATCTTCGTGCTGCGCAGGCGCCGTCCGATGCTGGCACGGCCGTACCGAGTGCCCGTGTACCCGCTGCCGCCGCTCATCTTCCTCGGCATCACGGGCTGGACCCTGGTCTACATTCTCGTGAAGGAACCGGAGGAAGGCTGGACCGGGCTCGCCATCATTGCCGCCGGGGCCGTCTTCTACCTGCTCACGGTCTGGTTCGACCGGCTTCGCCAGACACGCGCAGGGGCGTGAGCGAATCCGGTAGAATTCCCCGGGCTCACCACACTCAGACCAACACGCCAAAGCGATACGGGAGCGTTCATGGCTTACTCTCGCAGACAGTTCCTCAGCAGGATCGGCGCCGTCGGCGGTTCCGCCGCCGTCTACCAGATGGCCCTCGCGCTCGGGCTCATGCCCGGTGCGGCGCTCGGCAATCCCGCCGAGCTGGTGCCCACTCTGGACGGCATCAAGCGCTCCGTGGTCCTGCTCGGCGGCGGCCTGTCGAGCCTGATGAGCGCCTACGAGCTGGAACGGGCCGGCTACGACTGCACGATTCTCGAAGCGGGCCACCGGGTCGGCGGCCGCAATCTCACGATCCGCTCCGGCGACCTGATCGACGAGATGGGTCATCCGCAGCGCTGCGAGTTCGACGACGATCCGAACCTCTACTTCAATGCCGGCCCGGCGCGTATTCCGGTACATCATCACTACCTGATTCACTACTGCCGCACGCTGGGGGTGGCGCTCGAGCCGTTCATCAACGTCGACTACAACGCCTGGGTGCAGGATCCCAACGCGTTCGGCGGGGAACCGATCCGCTATCGCCGCTACGTGACCGATGCCCGCGGCTTCATCAGCGAGCTCGCCGCCAAGGCCATCAACGCGCCCGCCTTCGAGGCGCCGTTTTCGGCCGAGGACCTCGAGCGGATCACCGAGTTTCTCCGGGCGTACGGCGACCTGAACACCGACAATCTGTACCGCGGCTCGAACCGGGCCGGCTACGTGCAGCCGGGGGTGGGAGCGCCCACCGCCGGGATGCTCGAGCACGGCGAGCTGCAGAAGCGGCTCGACTTCCGGGAGATCCTGAAGTCGGACTTCTGGCGCTACCGCATGCAGTTCGGTGAGGGTGAGGACCAGGCAGCACCCCTGCTGCAACCGGTCGGCGGCATGGACAACGTCGTCAGGGGTTTCACCCGCAACATCAAAAGCCCCATGCTGACCGGCGCCCTGGTGAAGTCGATCCAGGTCGAGCAGAACGGCGTAGCCGTCGTCTACCAGCACAAGGGGCGCAACCGGCAGATCCGGGCAGACTACTGCCTGAACTGCATTCCCCATCACCTGATCGTGGGCATCGACAACAACTTTCCGAGCGAGTACCTGACAGCGCTGAAGTCCATTGGACGGGGCAAGCTCTTCAAGATCGCCATCCAGATGAAAGAGCGTTT
>JASFLG010000212.1:0-7221 GCA_050118205.1 Pseudomonadales bacterium | reverse complement strand
GTGGCCGACCGCTTCGGGCGCCGGCCGCTGATGATCTGGCCCATCTTCGCGTATGCGGGCATCTCCGTGCTCGGCGCGCTGGCCCCGAGCTTCTGGGTCCTGGCGAGCCTGGCCATGGCGGGCAGCTTCATGATGGCGGGCATGAACCCGGCAGTGCACGCCGCTTCCCGGGACCTCACCCCGCGCATGGGGCGGGCCATGGTGTATGCCTGGGTGTCGCTCGCGTTCACCATCGGGGCCCTCATGTCCACGGCCATCGCCGCCCAGACCCTGCCCGTCTGGCCGGGCTGGCGCTCACAGTACTGGATCGCGGCAGGGCTCGGCGCCTTCACGGCATTGGCCATCTTCATCTTCTATCGCGACCTGAGCGTGCGCGTCCGGGGTCAGATCCTCGAGAGCACGGAGGAGACGCCGGCGGCGCCGACGCCGGCCGCGGACGCCGTCGCGACGAACCTGGCCAGCGCCTACGACGACGGACGCAGCATCTATCGAAGTCCCCGGCTGTGGCTGCTGTCCGCGGTGATGATCTTCTGGGCGCTCACCTACGTGACGGTCTCCGGGTACGTCCCCACGTTTCTCGTCCAGCACTACGACCTCGAACCGGCGCGGGCGGCGTCGGTCACCTCCTACTTCTGGATCGTGTTCACGATCAGCGTGTTCGTCTCCGGCTGGCTGTCGGACCGGCTCATGGTACGCAAGACGATCACCGCCTTCGGCGGGCTCACCACGGGGGCGTGTTTTCTCGTCGGCGCCTCGCTGCCGACCGGCACGTCCGAGAGCACGCTCATGCTGGTCTGGTCGCTGACCGGGTTCTTCGCCGGGTTCATCTATCCGGCCTGGTGTGCCATCTACTCGGAGACGGCGGAGGCCATCAGCCCCCACGGCGTCGGTCGTGCGTTCGGCATCACGGCCACCCTGTCGCCGGTCTCCGGTCTGTTTCTGAATCTCGGGCTGCCTCGCGTGGTCGAGAACTTCGGCTGGGACACCTGGATGACGATCGCCGGTCTGTGCTGTCTGTGCGTCTCGGTGCTGGTCGGATTCGGTGAAGGGCCCTGGTGGCCGCAGCGCGCGGATGCGCGCAATACGTGAAACACCCGATGCATCGGGCGGCAGGAGGCGACATCATGCCCTCCCCCGTTCAATCCCCACGGAGCACGACCATGACCTATCGACGCATTCTGCTGACCGCGGCGACCACGACGGCCCTGCTGGCCGGCGCAGCCCACGCCGCACCCGGTGGCAGCAAGCAGGGCGGACAGAGCGGAGGCCCCGGCGCCGCGCCGAAGCCGAGGACCGAGCAGCCCGCGAAATCCATGGACCGCACGGAAGCCAGGGAGCGCGCCGAAGACAAGGAACGCGACCAGATCCGCGAGCACAACCCGGAGATGGGCAAGCAGACCCAGGAGCAGGCCGAAGAAGCGAAGCGGATGCGCGATGAGTCTGCCGGCAAAGGTGCCGAGACGTCGGCCGAGATGCGGCAGCGCAGCGAGGAGCGCAAGCAGATCCAGGAGGAGTATCGGACCGGCGACGGCGAGAAGCAGGCCGGCAAGAAGCCCTGGTGGAAGTTCTGGGGCAGTGACGACGCGTCGTAGGACGACGGCGCGACGCGACGCGGTATGAGTCTCTGATCAGGCCGGATTGACCAGCGCCTCTTCGCGGATCTCCCGGATCTGATCCCGCAGACGGGCTGCCTCCTCGAACTCGAGGTTGCGGGCATGCTCGAGCATCTGCGCCTCGAGCCCGGCGATGAACTTGCCGAGCGCGCGCGGATCCGAGGGCACCTCGAGGGGCGCCGTGCTTTCACGACCGTTCGCGCGGCTCCTGCCGCGCACCTGGCCGGGAGGTGCCACACGGGCACCTTCCATCACGTCCGCCACCCGTTTGCGGATCGTCTGCGGGGTGATGCCGTGCGCTTCGTTGAAGGCAACCTGCTTGTCGCGGCGGCGCGTGGTCTCGGCAATGGCGCTCTCCATGGAGCCGGTCATGGTGTCCGCATAGAGAATGGCCCGCCCGTTGATGTTGCGCGCGGCACGGCCGATGGTCTGAATCAGCGACCGCTCGGAGCGCAGGAAGCCTTCCTTGTCCGCGTCGAGAATGGCCACCAGTGACACCTCCGGCATGTCGAGCCCCTCGCGCAGCAGGTTGATCCCTACCAGGACGTCGAACTCGCCCATGCGCAGATCCCGGATGATCTCCATGCGCTCCACCGTGTCGATGTCCGAGTGCAGGTAGCGCACGCGGATGCCGTGCTCGTCGAGATACTCGGTCAGGTCCTCGGCCATGCGCTTGGTGAGGGTGGTCACCAGCACCCGGTCGCCGACGGCGACGGTGCCGTTGATCTCGCCCAGCAGATCGTCCACCTGGGTCGACGCCGGACGGATCTCCACGTCCGGGTCGACGAGGCCCGTGGGCCGCACCACCTGCTCCACCACCTGACCGGCGAAGTTCCCCTCGTAAGGACCGGGGGTGGCGGAGACGAAGATGGTCTGCGGGCTCATGGCCTCCCACTCGTCGAACCGCAGCGGTCGGTTGTCCAGCGCCGACGGCAGCCGGAACCCGTACTCCACCAGCGTCTCCTTGCGTGAGCGATCGCCCTTGTACATGCCCCCGACCTGGGGAACGGTCACGTGCGACTCATCGATGATCATCAGCGCGTCCTTGGGCAGATAATCGAACAGGGTCGGCGGCGGCTCGCCCGCCGCGCGGCCTGAGAGGTAGCGTGAGTAGTTTTCGATGCCCTGGCAGTAACCGAGCTCCTTGATCATCTCCAGGTCGAAGCGCGTGCGCTGCTCGAGTCGCTGCGCTTCGACCAGCTTGTGATGATCCTGCAGATACTTCAGCCGGTCGCGCAGCTCTTCCTTGATCTCGTCGATGACGTTGAGGATCCGCTCACGGGGCGTCACGTAGTGCGTCTTCGGAAACACGGTGTATCGCGGCACGCGGTTGATCACCTCGCCCGTCAGCGGATCGAACAGCGAGATGTTCTCGATCTCGTCATCGAAGAGCTCCACACGCACCGCCTCCCGCTCCGATTCGGCGGGAAAGATGTCCACCACGTCGCCGCGCACCCGGTAGGTGCCGCGCTGGAAGGCCATGTCGTTGCGCGTGTACTGCAGCTCGGCCAGCCGCTGGACCACGTAGCGCTGATCGACCCGATCACCGCGGTCCAGATGCAGCACCATGCGCAGGTACGACTGCGGGTCGCCCAGGCCGTAGATGGCGGACACCGATGCCACGATGATCGTGTCCCGGCGCTCGAGGAGCGCCTTGGTGGCCGACAGCCGCATCTGTTCGATATGGGCGTTGATGGAGGCGTCCTTCTCGATGTAGGTATCCGAGGACGGCACGTAGGCTTCCGGCTGGTAGTAGTCGTAGTAGGAGACGAAGTACTCCACGGCGTTGTTCGGGAAGAACGCCTTGAACTCGCCATAGAGCTGGGCAGCGAGGGTCTTGTTCGGCGCCATGACGATGGTCGGACGCTGCACCGCCTCGATCACGTTGGCGATGGTGAACGTCTTGCCAGAGCCGGTGACCCCGAGCAGGGTCTGGTGCGAGAGCCCGGATTCGAGGCCTTCCACGAGCTGGACGATGGCCGTGGGCTGATCACCTGCGGGCCGGTAGTCAGAAACGACCTGGAACTCTGCGACTGCCTGCGCCACGCGCCTGCCTCGTTGGGGGTGGGGAATCCGTTATCTTAAGCGCTCGGGGCGCGGCCGTCAGTTGGACGCGGCGTGATGCCCAGCGCCGTGCTGACAGGGTCTGTCAGGAGAGCTGACGCCCCAGGCTCGGCGCCGGGGCGTCGCGACCCCGCTACTTCGGTTCGGTTTCGGAGGCGTCCGTTGCTTCCTCACCGGCGGCTTCCGACCCGGTAGTCTCCTCAGGAGCCGCTTCCTCCCCCGTCGCTTCTTCCGCCGCGCCTTTCTCTTCCGCCGCAGGCGCTGGTTCCGGCTCGGGCGCCTTCGGGGCCGGTGCTTCGATCAGCTTGTGCTCGAGCAGGATGGCGACCTTCGCTTCGCCATTGACCCACGCTCGGCTGGCATCCTTCACGGCGTAGCGCTCGTTGCGCTTCTGGTAGATTGTGTACTCGTCAGTTTTTACAACGACTTTCACGGTGTATCCTCTAAGGTATTGAAATATGGATTGATTTAGTGGGGCCTCTACGCGGCCGGCGCGCACTCTACCACAGCTTTCCGCCATATCGTTATTTCCACGTAGTCGCAGCCAAGGCCGGGACGAATTCAGTACAATGCGCCGCTCCGCGGAGGCGGGCCCCCGCGCGACCAGGACATCAGGATTGACATGACGGTGCACACCTCCACAGACACCATCCCCGCGAAGTCGAGCTACGTCGTCCGCTTCGCCGGCGATTCCGGTGACGGCATCCAGCTGCAGGGACAGCAGTTCACCGTCGCCTCGGCCCTGGGCGGCCACGATCTGGCGACGCTGCCCGATTTCCCGGCGGAGATCCGTGCGCCCACCGGCACCCGCTACGGGGTGTCCGCCTTTCAGATCCAGTTCGGTGGGGTCCAGATCAACACCCCCGGTGACGCGCCGGACGTGCTGATCGCCTTCAACCCGGCCGCACTGGTGGTGAACCTGCCGCATCTCAAGGACGGCGCCACCATCATCACGGACGAGAACGCGTATACCACCCAGCGCCTGAAGCGGGCCGACCTGGCGACCAATCCGCTCGAGGACGGCAGTCTCGACCGCTTCACGGTGCACGCGGTGCCGATCAGCGAGCTGACTCAGGAAGCGGTGAAGTCGCACGGTCTCGGTACCAAGGACTCGCTGCGCTGCAAGAACTTCTGGGCGCTGGGGCTCATGCTGTGGTTGTTCGACCAGCCGCGAGCGGCCACCGAGCAGTGGATTCACATCCGCTTCGCCAGCGAGGAGCAGGTGCGGCGCGCCAACCTGGCGGCGCTGAATGCCGGACACGCCTACGGTGAGACCATGGAGCTCGCGCATCAGCTCCACCAGCATCCGACGCCGCCGGCACCGCTCGCCAACGTGGAGTACCGCACCCTGACCGGCGCCGAGGCACTCTCACTCGGACTCGTGGCGGCCGGCGAGCTCGCGGACGTGGAGCTGCTGTTCTGCTCCTACCCCATCACCCCGGCCTCCTCGCTGCTGCATCATCTGGCCGGGCTCGAGGACGCAGGAGTGGCCACCTTTCAGGCGGAGGACGAGATCGCCGCCATCTGTGCCGCCATCGGCGCCTCCTATGCCGGCAAGCTCGGCGTGACCTCGAGCTCAGGCCCGGGCATTGCGCTCAAGACCGAAGCCATGGGACTCGCGGTAGCAACGGAGCTGCCGCTCCTCATCGTCAACTCGCAGCGGGCCGGGCCTTCCACGGGTATGCCCACCAAGACCGAGCAGGCCGATCTGTATCAGGCGGTCTACGGCCGCAACGGCGACACCCCGCTGCCGGTGCTGGCGGCACGCTCACCGGCCGACTGCTTCGAGACCGCCATCGAAGCCGTGCGCGTGGCTCTGCGCCACATGACGCCCGTGGTCCTGCTCACCGACGGCTACATCGCCAACGCCTCCGAGCTCTGGCCGCTACCCGACTTCGAGTCCTTTCCACCCATCGGCCATTGCAAGCCGACGCCGGAGGCCAGCGGTCACGTCTTCGAGCGGGACCCGGCGACCCAGGCACGGATCTGGGCCACCCCGGGCCATCCCGGCTTCGTGCACCGGGTGGGCGGCATCGAGAAGGATCTGCACACCGGAAACATCTCCTACGACCCGGAGAACCATCAGGCGATGACGGACATGCGTCGCGCCAAGGTGGCGAGCGTCGCCGACTTCATTCCCGAGCAGACGGTCGATCAGGGCGCATCCAAGGGTCTCGCCGTGGTCGCCTGGGGCTCCACCTACGGCACCGTGTCCCAGGCCGTTCGCGAGTGCCTGGCCGATGGACTGGCCGTGGGGCACATTCACCTGCGCCACCTGAACCCGCTGCCGAAAAATCTCGGCGCCCTGCTCGCCGGTTTCGACCGGGTGCTCGTTCCGGAGATCAACGACGGCCAGCTGGCCACCCTGCTCCGCGACAAGCTGCTGCTGGAAGTGGCGCAGTTCAACCGGGTGACGGGACAGCCGCTCACCGTCGGTGACGTGAAGGCCGAGATACGGGCGCTCGCATCTCCCTACATCCGCGAGGCAACCAATGAGTGAGCTCACCTTCAAGGACTTCGAGACCGACCAGGAGGTGCGCTGGTGCCCCGGCTGCGGCGACTACTCGATCCTGAAGGCGGTGCAGCGGACGCTGGCCGCCCAGGGCGCATCGCCGGCGAACACCGTGTTCGTCTCGGGGATCGGCTGCTCGTCGCGACTGCCCTATTACGTGGAAACCTACGGCTTCCACACCATCCACGGACGCGCGCCGGCCATTGCCACCGGAGTGAAGCTGGCCCGGCCGGAGCTCGACGTGTGGGTGATCACCGGCGACGGCGACGGGCTCTCCATCGGCGGCAACCACCTGATTCACGCGCTCCGGCGCAACGTCGACCTGAACATCCTGCTGTTCAACAACGAGATCTACGGGCTCACCAAGGGCCAGGCCTCGCCCACCTCACGACCGGGCACCACCAGCCCCTCCACCCCGCACGGCTCGTTCGATGCGCCGGTGCATCCCGGGCGGCTCGCCCTCGGCGCCGGCGCCGGCTTCATCGCCCGGGCCGTGGATGTGGACCAGAAAGGGCTGCCGGACATTCTCGCCGCCGCCAACGACTACCAGGGGGCAGCCCTCGTCGAGATCCTGCAGAACTGCATCGTCTACAACAAGGACGTGTTCGACGACGTGGTGAACAAGAAGCACGCTGCCGACACTCAGATCCACGTCGTGCACGGCGAACCGTTGACCTACGGCCAGGATCGCAGCAAGGGCCTGCGGCTGAACCCGGCGACGCTGGCGCTCGAGAGTGTGGTAATCGGCCAGAACGGCGTCACCGAGGCGGACATCCTGGTCCACGACGAGGCCAACCCGACCCTCGCGGGTCTGCTGCTCTCGCTCGCCGCCCCCCTGCCAACGGCCATGGGCATCATCCACCGCCTGCCACGGCCTTCCTACGACCAGGCCTTCTGGCAGCACAAGCCAAAAGACCGCCGCGCGCGCGTGGTCGAGCTGTTGCGCCACGGCAACATGCTTGACAGAAGAGCCTCCTGATCGGACGACTTCGGCGGGCCAGCAGGCCCGCCCGTTCGAGCCAATCGCCTTTC
>JASFLG010000211.1:0-7236 GCA_050118205.1 Pseudomonadales bacterium | reverse complement strand
GTGTGCGTGCCGCGGTCCACGTTCGCCAGGTTGAACGTGGTCTGGGCCCCTTCCTGGACGACCGAGCCGTCCAGGAACAGACGCATGACATGGCCGGGCTGCAGCCGTGGCGCCACATTGGCGATGATGGTGACGTTGCCGGCGTTGTCGCGAATCGACTCGTCGTTCTGCGGGGAAGCCACGCTGAGCGTGCCGTAACGGAAGTTCGCGGCGGTCTGGTCACCGCCGCTGGCGGATTGATCCTCGGGTTCGACGACCCACTTGCCCTCGTCCGGGGCCGCGTCCGCGGCGTCGAAGGAATTCGGGTTCTCGATGACGACCTGCTCGCTCTTCTCGTCCTCGCGCGGCGGGATGTCGGTGAACACCACGTTGCCGTTCTCGTCCACGGTTTTGTAGATCCGATCTGCCGCTGCTGCCGCGTCCGTGCAGACGAGCAATAACAGAGCGCCGAGGCTGAGGCCGATCGCTATCTCTTTCATCTTTTTGCTTCGACTTTCGTCTTTCCCGTCAGTAGAACGGCAAGTGCCTGAACGATGCCTGAATCGGCAGGTGCTGCCGCTCCGGGCCCGATCCGGGCGCTTCCGCGCAAGACTACCATCCCCGCAGACAGAAAAACTGCTATCCCTGCCGTGATTCTGCGAAACGGCGGCCACAAAAAAGCCCCGATTCTCGAGAGAAGCGGGGCTCTCCGCGGGTCGTCGGGGCCGCGGACGGCCCCGGGAAACCGGCGTCAGAGGCTGTAGTACAGCTCGAACTCGGCCGGATGCGTGATCATGCGAAGGTAGTTCACATCTTCCCGCTTCAGGGCCAGGTAGCCGTCGATGGCGCCGTCCGTGAACACGTCGCCCGCTTTCAGGAATTCCCGATCCGCGTCGAGGGCGTTCAGGGCCTCCTCGAGCGAATGGGCAACGGTGGGCACGCCTTCGAGCTCTTCCGGGGGCAGGTCGTAAAGGTCTTTGTCGAAAGAGTCGCCCGGATGGATCTCGTTCTTGATGCCGTCCAGACCGGCCATGAGCATGGCGGCGAAGGTCAGGTACGGATTGCCGGTGCTGTCCGGGAAGCGCACCTCGATGCGGTACGCGCGCGGATTCCCGCCCTGAATGTACGGCACCCGGATCGACGCGGAGCGGTTACGGGCCGAGTAGGCCAGCAGCACCGGCGCCTCGAAGCCCGGCACCAGCCGCTTGTAGGAGTTGGTGGAGGCGTTGGCGAAAGCGTTGATCGCCTTGGCGTGCTTGATGATGCCGCCGATGTAGAACAGCGCGGTCTCGGATAGGCCCGCGTAGGCGTCGCCGTAGAAGACGTTGGTGTCACCCTTGGAAATGGACTGGTGCACGTGCATGCCGTTGCCGTTGTCGCCAACCAGGGGCTTGGGCATGAAGGTGGCCGTCTTGCCGTAGGCGTCCGCCACGTTGTGCACGCAGTACTTGTAGATCTGCACCTCGTCCGCCTTTTTCACCAGCGTGTTGAAGCGCACGCCGATCTCGTTCTGACAGGCGGTGGCCACCTCGTGGTGGTGCACCTCCACCGAGAGACCCATGGCGGTCATGGCGTTGCACATGGCGGAGCGCAGATCCGCGGCGGAATCCACCGGCGGCACGGGAAAGTAACCGCCCTTGATGCCGGGACGGTGGCCGAGGTTTCCGCCCTCGAATTCGTTGTGCGATTCCCAGGCCGCTTCCTCGGCGCCGATGCTGTAAGACGCGCCGCTCATCTCGACCTTCCAGCGCACGTCGTCGAAGACGAAGAACTCGTTTTCCGGGCCGAAGTACGCGGTGTCGCCGATGCCGGTGGAGGCGAGAAAGGCCTCGGCCCGTTTGGCGATGGAGCGTGGATCCCGGTCGTAGGGCTGCATGGTCGACGGCTCGACGATGTCGCAGCGCAGGTTCAGCGTGGTGTCGTCCCGGAAAGGGTCGATGACCGGCGTGTCGTCGTCCGGCATCAGGATCATGTCGGACTCGTTGATGGACTTCCAACCGGCGATGGAGGAGCCGTCGAACATGACCCCGTCCGAGAAGGCGTCCGCGTCCAGGCGATTGGCAGGGATCGTGGTGTGCTGCTCCTTGCCCTTCGGGTCCGTGAAGCGCAGGTCGATCCACTTCACGTCGTTGTCTTTGATCATCTTCAGTGTGTTGTCAGACATCTCTGTCCAGCTCCTTTCTTAGTTCGCTATTTGGATAGCCCAAGTGTCCATCGGAAGGGGGCCGACGTACCCTTAATCTCTCGGCGTCAACGGCGCCGCGTGCTTACATTGCCACGTTACGCAGTCGGCTCCGCGCCGCGCCCGTCACGCCGCTCTTTGGTGCGCGATGAACGCAAATTACGTGCCATCGACAAGCACAAGTAAGCCCGAGACCGGAAGGTATGCGTTCGCTAACAATCGAACCAAATTGGTGCATCGACCGACGATCGACGCCAGGTTAGCACTACGACGGTGCATTCTTCCAGAATGGTGCGAAGGCTGCTCAGTCGCCGTGCACCCTGATTCTGAACCGATAGACGAGTCCTCCCCCGGATTCGTTCTCCACGGTCGTACCGACGAGGTCGTGACCGTGCACCCGGCACCAGGCCGGAATGTCCTGCTCCGTGCCGGGATCGGTGGCGACGACCTCGAGCTCGGCGCCTGCGGTCAGCCCGCGGATCCTGTCCTGCGTCCTGATGACGGGGAGGGGGCACAGTAACCCCCGGGCATCGAGGGTTTCAAGCTCCGACATGCCAGCCTGGGTCGATCCCGGTCGGGGGCAGCGGCGCCACGTCGAGCTCTTCTGAGGTGCCGTCCAGACGATCGACGCCGACCCGGACGCTCGGCGCGTCCTTGCCCTGGCTGTAGCGCGCCAGGATGCGGGCGGCCAGGTGCAGGTCCGCCGGGCTGGCGGTGCCGTCGACCAGGCAGAGCGGACCGTTGTGGCTCAAGGGGTACAGGCTCACGAAGCGGTTCCGGTAGCCCTCCAGATAGCGGTTCTCACCGAGCTCGCGGCCGATGATCAGCTTGTAGTGGGGGGCGGGACGGATGTGACGGCCCACCTTGAGGAGCATCACGTCGTCGAGCTCGTACTCCCGGGTGCCGCGTGCCTGCCACAGATCCACCAGCTTGTTCGAGTACTGTTCGTCGGTCAGGAAGCAGCAGCCGCCGGCGGGCTGGGACCAGTCGGTGAAGCCGAGCGACTCCGCCAGGGCGATCTGCGGCTTGCGGTTGCGACCGTGAAAATCATGGAGCGCAGCCCGATCCACCCAGCCTTCCCGCTCGGGGCGGGTTGGCGGCAGGAGCTTCGCGCACAGCGGGCGCAGCAGCAGGTCGTCGGCGCCGGATTCGGAGGCGATGATGGGCAGGGTCTCCTTGCGCTGGCTCTTCGGGCGCTGACCGATCACCTCGCCGGTGATGATGAAGTCGAAGCCGTGGTCGGTCATGAAGTCCGCGGCCGGTCCGTCCGACGCAGCAAGCAGCGCGGTCGCCTTTCTGACCATGAACACCTTGCAGTCCAGGCACGGGTTCAGGTTGGCCCCGTAGCCGTGCTTCGGATTCAGCAGCACGTCCTTGTACTCATCGATCACATCGATGATGTGCAGCTTGATACCGAGCTGCTCGGCTACCCAGAGGGCATTGTTGCGTTTCGGCCTGGCGCGGTGCTTTTCGCGGATGGCGTGGGTGTGCCCCTCGACGCAGAAGCCGGTGAAGAAGTTCACTCCCTCCACCTCGACCCCCTGGTCCATGATCACTTTTGCCGCCAGCATGGAGTCGAGGCCGCCGGAAATGAGCGCGACAGCCCGTTTCGGTTTCGGCATACTTGCGCACCTTTTCACCCGGACGCGGCCGGTTTCATCAGGGCCGCGCAGTCTAGTGCCCCAGAATCAGCTACGCAACGTAGCCATCATCGCCCACGTCGATCATGGCAAGACCACGCTCGTGGATCGGCTCCTTCAGCAGACGGGGCTCCTCTCCGGCGCGGCAGCGACCCAGGAGCGGGTGATGGACTCCAACGAGCTCGAGCGGGAGCGCGGCATCACCATTCTGGCCAAGAACACGGCCATCGAGTACGAAGGCTACCGCATCAACGTGGTGGACACGCCCGGCCATGCGGACTTCGGCGGTGAGGTCGAGCGGATCCTGTCCATGGTCGACTCGGTGCTGCTGCTGGTGGATGCGGTGGACGGCCCCATGCCTCAGACACGGTTCGTGACCAGCAAGGCGTTTGCCCGCGGCCTGAACCCCATCGTGGTGATCAACAAAGTGGACCGGGACGGTGCGGAGCCGTACCGCGTGCTCGACGAGGTGTTCGACCTGTTCGACAACCTGGACGCCACCGATGCGCAGCTCGACTTCCCGGTCATCTATACGTCGGCACTGAACGGCCAGGCCGGACCCGAGCCGGATCAGCTCACCGACGACATGCGCCCGCTGCTCGATCTGATCGTCGAGCGGGTTCCGCCACCGGACGTGGACTCGTCCGGAGCGCTGCAGATGCAGATCAGCGCGCTCGACTACTCCACATACGTGGGGGTTCTCGGCATCGGGCGGATCAGCCGCGGCACCCTGAGGCGGAACTCGCCGGTGGTGGTCGTGGATCGCAAGGGCGGGCAGAGGAAGGCGCGGGTTCAGTCGATACTCGGCTATCGCGGCCTGGAGCGTCTGGAACGTGAGAGTGCCGAGGCCGGCGACATCGTCTGCGTCACGGGCCTCGACGAGATGAACATCTCCGACACGCTGTGTGCCCCCGAACGGCCGGAGGCCCTGCCGCCGCTCACCGTGGACGAGCCGACGCTGACGATGCTCTTCTGCGTGAACACCTCACCGTTCGCGGGCAAGGAAGGTGACTACCTGACCAGCCGTCAGCTCAAGGAGCGGCTGGAACGGGAGGCACTGCACAACGTGGCCCTGCAGGTGTCCGAAACTGCCGATCCGGATCGCTTCCGGGTATCCGGCCGCGGTGAGCTGCACCTGTCCGTGCTGATCGAGACCATGCGCCGGGAAGGCTACGAGCTGGCCGTTTCCCGGCCCGAGGTGATCACCCGCGAGGAGAACGGCCGGATCACCGAGCCGTACGAGCTGGTCACCGCCGATGTGGAGGAGGCCCATCAGGGCCGCGTCATGGAAACCCTTGGCGAACGCCGTGGAGAGCTCCAGGACATGATCCCGGACGGCCGCGGTCGGGTGCGGCTCAAGTTCCGCATTCCCACCCGGGGGCTCATGGGTTACCGGCCGGTTTTTCTGTCCATCACCTCCGGCAGCGGCATCCTGACGTTCGCGAGCGCCGGCTACGGTTCGCGCACGGACGCGGACGTGGGTCAGCGCACCAACGGCGTGCTCGTCTCGAACGCGGAGGGCCGTGCCGTGGGCTATGCCCTCTTCAACCTGCAGAACCGGGGCAGGCTGATGATCGGTCCCGGCGATGCGGTGTACGAGGGCATGGTGATCGGCATCCACAGTCGGGACAACGACCTGCCCGTGAATCCCATGAAAGAGAAGAAGCTCACCAACGTCCGGGCCGCGGGCAGCGACGAGAACATCCTGCTCACCCCGCCCGTGCGCATGAGCCTCGAGCAGGCGCTCGAGTTCATCAACGACGACGAGCTTGTGGAGGTCACCCCGAAGGCCATCCGGATCCGCAAGCGCTGGCTCAAGGAACACGAGCGCAACCGGGCGCGACGGGACCGGGCCCAGGAAGACGAGCGCGCTACCGGCTGATGCGGGCTCTGCTGCAACGGGTGACGAGCGCGAGCGTCACGGTCGATGGGCAGACCATCGCCGCCATCGACCGCGGGCTCGTGGTGTTTCTGGGGATCTTCCCGGACGACACGCCCGGACAGGCCGAATGGCTCGCGGACAGAACCCTGGGCCTGCGGGTCTTTCCCGACGTCGACAAACCCATGAACGCAAGTGTGGTGGACGTGGGCGGCGCCGTGCTCGTGGTGTCCCAGTTCACGCTGGCAGCCGACGTCAGCCGCGGGCGGCGGCCGGGATTCTCTACGGCCGCGCCGCCGGAGCTGGCCGAGCGGCTCTACGGGGACTTTCTCGACGCGCTGCAGGCGCGTCACGCGCCGGTGGCCGCTGGCAGGTTCGGCGCAGACATGCAGGTGGCGCTGGTGAACGACGGTCCGGTGACGTTTCTGCTCGAACGCTGAGGACAGATACCGTCAGGCGGTTTCCGCTTCCTTGCGTTTCTCCACCATTCGCGCGAAGAACACGCCCACCTCGAACAGGAGCCAGGCGGGAACGGCCAGCAGAAGCTGGGAGATGACGTCTGGTGGGGTGAGCAGCATACCGAGCACGAAGCAGCCGACGATGATGTACGGGCGCTTGGCGGCCATGGCGGTCGCCGAGGCGATTCCGGACCAGGCGAGCAGCAGGACTGCGATCGGGATCTCGAAGGCGACACCGAACGCGAAAAACATCTTGATGACGAAATTCAGGTAGTTGTTGATGTCCGTCGCCATGGTCACGCCGACGAGGTTCAACCCGGTGAGGAACTTGAATACCAGCGGGAACACCACGAAGTAGGCGAACGCCGCGCCGAGGTAGAACAACAGCACGCTCGACACCAGCACGGGCAGTGCGAACTTCTTCTCATGCAGATAAAGACCCGGTGAGACGAACGCCCAGATCTGGTGGAGCAGGTAGGGAATCCCGGCAAACACAGCAACGATCAGGGCGAGCTTGAGCGGGGTCAGAAACGGGGATGCCACCTCGGTTGCGATCATCGTCGATCCTTCGGGCAGATAAGCGAGCAGGGGTGCGGCGACGAACCCGTAGAGGTCGTTGGCGAAGTAGTAGATCGGGAAGAACAGCAGCAGTACCGCCAGCAGGCTGCGCAGTACCCGGCTCCGGAGCTCGATGATGTGATCGAGGAATGGCTGCTCGGCGGTATCGACCTGCGCGTCGTGCTCCGTCGCTCTGTCGCGCTGCTCTGGCCCGGCGGCGCCCTGCTTGGGATCGGTTTCGGCCACGGTCAGGCGCCCTTGACGCTCTCTCGACCGGGTTGCTCGGAGTCGTCCGCGGCGTCGGTGCGATCCTGGTCTTCCGCAGCATCGGTGTGATCGCGGTCGTCCGCGGCGTCGGTGTGATCACGCCCGTCGGTGGCGTCAGCGTGCTCGTGCGCGGCGTCGCCGTGATTGCGCTCGTCGATGGTCGGCACGGTGCCGCTCTGTGCGGCGAGCAGGTCGGAGACGCTGGTCTCCACACCAGGGTCGCTGCCCTTCGCCGCCTTGACGCCCTCGTTGAGGCTGGAGCGGGCGTGGTCC
>JASFLG010000210.1:0-7253 GCA_050118205.1 Pseudomonadales bacterium | reverse complement strand
TGCCATCTCCACCGCATCGCGGTGACCCTCGGTGGTCAGCAGCGCCGTCACCGCACCGCGCCGCTCGATCAGGGCGTTGGTGGCGAGCGTCGTGCCGTGCAGCATGACGTGCGCGTCCTCCGGTTTGTTGCCGGTCTGCTCGAGCACCGCGTCGACACCCTGCATGACGCCGTTGGCCGGGTCGTCATACGTGGTCAGCACCTTGACACCGATCTGCGCGTTGCCGTCACGAAGCACCACATCGGTAAAGGTACCGCCTATGTCGGCGGCGAGCTCATACGGCATGCTCGACCTCGCTCAGCACCTGGTGCACGTGCCCTTCGAGGCGCCAGAGACGGGAGACCAGACCCATCAGCACGATCACCGTGAGCATGCTGCCGGCGGCGATCATCAGCGCGCTCTGGGGACCGGCGAGATCCACCAGATAACCGGCGAGCACCGCCCCGATCGGCCCGGCGCCCATGAACGAGAACGAGTAAAAACTCATCACCCGGCCACGCTGATTGTCCGGCGCCTGCTCCTGCATGATGGTCCGCGACATGGTCATGGCGAGCCCGCCGCACATGCCCCACACGAAGAGCGCCAGCGCCCAGACCAGGAAGCTCGGTGCCATGCCGGCGCCGGCAAGCACCAGAGCGCCACCCCCCTGCGCCAGCAGCAGCGCCCTGCCCTGGCGCCGGATATCACCCAGACGCAGAAGCAGCACGATGGTCACCACCAGCCCGAGCGAGTTCGCGCCGTTCATGAGCGCAAGATCCTGCGCACTGCCGTCGTAGACCTCGCGCACCAGCAGCGGCATGGTCACGATGTATGACCCCATGAAGAACATGGCCATGGCCACGTTCTGAATCATCACCACCCGCATGGAGGACGAAGAGAACACGGTCCTGGCCCCTTCCACCACCGAGTGCCAGAGCCGCTTGGGCGGTCCACCTGCCTGGTGCGCTGCGGCCGGGATCCGCGAGAAGCTCACCACCCCCAGTGCCAGCGCGAGCATCTGAGCGCCCAGAATCGCCTCGGCCCCCAGCGCATCTGACAGCGAGGCGACAAGGAAGCCGCACATCTGCATGCCGAACTGCATGATGCTGGTCAGCATCACCGTGCGCTGCAGTCGGCCACTGGCCACCTCGTTGAGAAGCCCATCGCGGGCCGGGGTGACGAACGCCTGGGCAAGCCCCATGAGCACCGCGTAGACAACGATGAGCGGAAACGCGAGCCGGTCCGTGCCGACCACGAAAAGCAGATACCCGGTCGCCAGCACCGCGAACGACTGGGCCAGCATCACCACGCGACGACCGCCGAAACGGTCGGCGTAGCTGCCGCCGATGAGGATCAGCAGCGTGCCGGGCAGCAGCAGCGACATCTGCGCCAGCCCGACCTTTTCCGGGGACTCGCGCAGCACCATGGTCACCAGCCAGGCGAACATGACGCTCTGAATGCCGTAGGCCATGAACCAGCTGGCCGTGCCGACGAGATAGCTCCTGAGCGGGCGAGCCAAAGTCTGCTCCCGATTTCCCCCTGCGGTTGGAAGCGCCAGTGTACGTCAAGTACCCGGCACGGTTGCGTGGCGCCTCGTCATCCTCACCCTGCTGATCGCGCTGATGCTGAACCAGCTCCTGTGACGCTCAGACGAGCGCCCGGGCCCGGAATTCCGTCGGGGACTCATGCGTCCAGCGCTTGAACGCCCGGGCGAAGTTGCTCTGATCGGAGAAACCGAGCAGAAACGCGACGTCGGTCACCGAGAAGCGCGACTGGCGCAGATACTCCTTGGCGAGCTGGCTGCGCACCTCGTCCACCAGCGCCGAAAAGGTATAGTCCCGCTCCGAGAGCCGCCTCGCCAGCGTCCGCTCGCTCATGTGCAGGCCGCCTGCCACGTCGCGGCGTGACGGTTCGCCGTCCGGCAGATGCTCGATGATGGCTACCCGTGCACGCGCCACCACGTCCTTCCTGTCCAGGTTGGCCAGATACTCGCGGGCCACCTCTTCGCTCGCCTGGGCGAGCGCCGGATTGTTCCTGGCCAGCGGCTCATCGACGCTGTCCGTGCTGAACGTGATTTTGTCCAGGTCGGCCTCGTACTCGATGGGGCAACGGAAGAACTCTGCAAGCGCCTCTGTGCAGGGCGGCGCCGGCCGCATCATGTGCACACTGATCGCATTGAACTCCGGGTGCTTGACGTCCCGCGCCATCTGTATGATGGACGTGAATGCCGCGTCGTCGCCAAGATGAATCCCTGGCGAAGGATCGATCTGCAGCTGCACCAGATCGTCGTCGTCCGTCAGCTCCATGTCGGCGGCCGTCGAGATGATCCGCTGATAACGCACCAGCCGCTCCAGCGCCTCGCGAAGCGTGGAGCTCGCGAGCCACGCATAGCCCACCGCGTGGGCATTCGTCGGGTGGAAGTTGCGTCCCACCTCGAACCCGAAACAGGGATTGTCCGTGAGCCGTTCCGCCTCGGCCCAGATGGCGAGCATGGACTCCTTGCGGACCCGTCCATCGGGATTGCGAAACGGTTCCCGCGGCAGGCCGAGCGACTCGAACATGTCCCCCGCATCGATCTGGTACGACTCCAGCGTCCGGGCGATGACTTCCGTGATGGTGGCGATGGAGGTGAACGAGCGCGACATCCCTATGTGCTGATCCTTGCTGGCCGGGCGGCGAGTGGCAGAAAACTATACTGTGCTTTTCCCGGACCGGACACCCGCAGGCACGACACATCCGCTGCGATCGCGGTTCGTTGGCCCTATACTCGGACCCGCCTCCGGGCCATGAGAGAAATAGGACCACCACGTTGTTTGGCAAGAAGCACACCCTGACAGGACTCTCCCGAACCTGCGGTTGAGCAGCGAAGATCAGCTCGGTCGAGTTGAACGCGCTGCTCGAGAGCCTGCCTTCGGGAACGGATCCAGCCCTCATCGTCGGGTACGACACCAACGACGATGCGGGCGTCTATCGCCTGTCGGAAACCGAAGCGATCGTGGTGACTGCCGACTTCATCACACCACCGACCGACGACCCCGAGGCATTCGGCCGGATCGCCGCCGCCAACGCCCTGAGCGACGTCTATGCCATGGGCGCTCGCCCGCTGGTGTGCGTCAACCTGGTCGCCTTTCCATCGAAGAAGCTGCCTACCTCGATTCTCGCCGGCATCATTCGCGGCGCCAGGGAGAAGATCGCCGAGGCCGGCGCCGTGCTCGCTGGCGGTCACACGGTGGAGGACCCCGAGCCGAAGTTCGGCCTGGCGGTGACCGGCATCGTGCACCCGGACCGGTTGTGGACCAATGCCGGTGCACGACCGGGCGATGCCCTGGTGCTCTCCAAGCCCATCGGCAGCGGCGTCATCCTGAATGCCAACCTGAAGCGCCGGGTGAGCGATGCGGATCTCGCAGCCTGCCTGGTGGTGCTGGAGACGCTGAATCGCCAGGCCGCGGAGGTTGCCCGCGACTTCGAGGTTCATGCGGCAACGGACGTCACCGGCTTCGGGCTGGCAGGGCACACGCTGGAGATGGCGCGCGGGGCGGGCTGCCGCTTCAGGCTCGATCATGCGAGCCTGCCGGTGCTGGCTGGCGCAAGAGAGGCCTATCGACGCGGCATGAGCACCGGCTCGAACGAGTCGAACGAGGCACTCGCCACGCCGCACCTGCGTTTCGCACACCCACTCGATCGGGCGGAGCGGGCTCTGTACTTCGATCCGCAGACCAACGGCGGCCTGCTGTTCGCAGTGCCGGCCGCGACCGCAGAGGATCTGGCAAGTGGGCTCAAGGCCAAAGGGTTGGGTCAGGCGGCGGTGATCGGGACGGTGGACGGAACGCCGGACGATGGCATCTTTCTGGAGGTGGAGTGAATCGCCGTCGCGCGATCAGCCCATGCTGCTCACGCCGTTCTGACGCAGCGACGATTCTTCATCCTGGATGCGCTGATAGATCTCCTCGCGATGAATGGCCACGTCGCCCGGGGCATGCACGCCGATCCGCACCTGATTGCCTTTCACCCCGAGAACGGTGACCGAGATCTCGTCACCGATCATCAGTTTCTCTCCCACTCTTCGGGTAAGGATCAGCATCAGGCAGGCTCCATCTACAGTTTGTCGACCGGATGACAAACGATGATGGGGTGGGGTGCGCCGGCAGGCAACGATCGCCCCAGATTGGGTGTATATTGGACGCCGCACAGGGAACGTGCCCACGCCATACGGGCGTCACAGAACAAGGCCGGCATGGAGCCATATGACTATCTGATCCGCGTGCTCGATACGTTCATCGAGGTGACGGACGGGGCGATACCCATTCGCCGTATTCAGAATCTGCTCATCGTCCAGAAGGCAACCCACTTCGGCTCGGGCATCAGTGCGAGCGAGGTCAGCCGGCTCACCGGCAGCCCACTGGAGAACGTCCGCCGGCAGCTTGGGCGCCAGAAGGCCAGAGGTCTGCTCGAGACTCACGCCGACCCGACGGACGACCGCGTTACCCTCTTCCGCACCACCGCCGCCGGCGAGCGCGAATGGCAGACGACCATCCTGGCCCAGCGGTTGCACGCGATCGGCCCGCTGCGTGACGGCAAGCCGGGCGCGCCTCATCCCTTGAGCCCGCAGACGTACGATGCGCTCATCGCCATCCTGCAGGCGTTCGCGGACGCCTTCGAGGGTGGCATGCGCATCCGCGGTTTCAAGACGGCCATGCTCATTCAGCTCGCCACCCTGTCCGGCAGCGGCGTCACCGCGAGCGAGCTCAGCAGACGCACCAGCGCGGCCCTCGAGACCGTAAGGCGCCACATGGCGAAACACATAGCACTCGGCGATTTGAGAATCGTGGAGGATCCGGAAGACGAGCGCGCCAACCGCGTGTTCAGCGCGCACCCGGAGCGGGAAAGTGCAAGGTTCGCCGCCGTCGCCGCACGGCTCGATGCCATCGACTGGAACGTATTCAACATCGCCTGATCGCCCGGCGGACGCCCCGATGCTGGTATCCTGGCGAACCAACGGGTTTCGTGAGGTTGAACATGGGTAGACTGGATGGAAAAGCCGCCGTGATCACTGGCGGCGGGAGCGGCATCGGGGCAGCCACGGTCAGGAAGTTCGTCGCCGAGGGCGCGAAGGTTCTGATCGCGGACATTGAAGAGGACCGGGCAGGACGGCTCGCCGAGGAACTCGGTGAGGCCACGATCGCACTCGGCGTCGATGTCTGCGAGGAGTCGGACGTGAAGAACATGATCGCGACGGCCCGCGAGGCGTTCGGGAAGGTGGACGTGCTGTTCAACAACGCCGGGTTCGGCGGCGTGAGCGGCGACATCGAGGCGACCGACATGGGCGAGCCCTATCAGCGCACGGTGGACGCGATGCTCAAGGGAGTCGTCATGGGCATGAAGCACGCGGCGCCAGTGATGAAGGCGCAGAACGGCGGGGTGATTCTCTCCACCGCCAGCGTCGCCGGCATCTGTGCCGGTTACGGACCGCACGTCTACAGCGCGGTAAAGGCAGCGGTCATCAATCTGACCCGCAGCGTCTCGACCGAGCTCGGACCGTTCCACGTACGGGTGAACGCGATCTGCCCCGGAGGCACCGCCACCCCCATCTTCGCCGGTCAGCTCGCGCTCGGCGGCAACGTCGACTACGCGGCCGCGGTGAAGCCACTGCTGTCCATGATGCAGCCGATCCCGCGCGCCGGGGAGCCCGAGGACATCGCCAACGCCGCGTGTTTTCTGGCAAGCGACGAAGCGTCCTTCATCACCGGCCAAGCGCTCGCGGTAGACGGTGGCCTGACCGCAGGCGCCTGGACGCATCCGGATGCCGGGCCCGGGGCGCTGGACGCGCTCGCCCAGGCCATCGGTGTGGAGGACTTCGGCGACATCGACGCCGTCTACCACGCCCGCTCCTGACCAGCCCTGGCGCGCGCCGCGAACCCGTTCGAGCCGTGATGCTTCGTGCCATCCCCTGTCTGCTGACCGTTGCGCTGGCCCTGTGCGGCGCGCCCAGCCTGGCCGCGACCGGGGCGTCTCAGCCCGCCGAGGCGGCCGCCACGCATCAGTTCACCTTTGCCTGGCCGTTCAGCGACCAGGACGCCATGCAGCCGCGAGGCGGCACCAGCACCGGAGCGCCGGTCACCCTGGATCCGGAACCTTCCAGCGCCTGGCTCGCCCTCCAGGAGGGCGGGCTGTCCGACTTCGAGCGCGACCGTCGCGCCATCCTCGCTATGGCGGGGCCGTACCGGACCAGCTTCGATTTCATCGAGACGATCGGCTTCACCACGCCCTACACACCACCCCCACCCTACCAGTCCTGGGGCACCGAGTACGTCTATGTGGCCGCCGACGAGGGTCGCTTCATCAGCCTTCAGCACATCCTGGTAATGTTTTTCGAGGAGGCTGACGGCACCATATCAGGCCCCATGGTCGTGAAGCACTGGCGCCAGGACTGGCGCTACGAGGATCGGGACATGCACGTCTATCTCGGCGACAACACCTGGCAGCACCGGCGCCTGACACGCCGGGAAGCGAGCGGCGCCTGGACCCAGGCCGTGTACCAGGTGGACGACTCACCGCGCTACGAATCCTCAGGCCGCTGGCGACACGAAGGCAGCTACTCGAGCTGGCAGAGCGGCGATACGTGGCGGCCGCTACCGCGTCGGGAGTTCAGCGTCCGCGACGACTACCAGGTGCTGGACGGCACGAACCGCCACACGATCACGCCCACCGGCTGGGTGCAGGAGGAGGACAACCTCAAGCTCGTGCTGACCGGACCGGAGCAGCCACGAGCCGAGATGCCGGTGCTCGCACGAGAGGTGGGTCTCAATCGCTACGAGCACATCACCGGCCACGACTTCAGCGCCGGTGATGCGTACTGGCAGCGCACCCGGGCATTCTGGACAGACGTGCGTCTGGCCTGGGAACGCGTCTATGCCACGCACGAGACCTTCACGCTGCGCACCGAGGTGGGCGGCAGAAAGCTCTTTGAAGTGATGTTCGAGTACGCCGACGGCATCGACGATGCCAACGACTACGACACGAATACAGGACGCGCCTTCATCGACGAGACACTCGAGCGCTACCTGGACTGACTCAAAACCGGAGCGCAGCCATGCCCCAGCCAGATCCACTGCCCGATTCGATCAGCCCGGAAGCGCCGGCCACCGGTCCGGCAGGCCAGCTCGCACACCCGGGCGCCGTGGCGCACCTCGAACGGCTGCAGCCGGCGATGTACCGCGTCGGCGAGCACGCCTGGTGCCTGGTCGGCAATGGCCTGTCGAACCAGACGTTCATCG
>JASFLG010000209.1:0-7259 GCA_050118205.1 Pseudomonadales bacterium | reverse complement strand
CCCGCTTCACCTTGAGCGCCTCGTTGCCCACGCTGGTGTGCGGCCAGATGCCCTCGCGGTAGAACTCCGCGACGATGGCGGCGGCCAGGGTGTTGCTGCCGGCGTCGTGCCTTCGCGCCATGATCGTCTCCAGCATGGGTGGACGGGCAAGCACGTAGCCGAGCCGAAGACCCGGAGCCAGGATCTTGGACAGGGAGCACAGATAGATGTGTCGCGGGTCGTTGTCCATGGCATAGATCGACGGCGCCACCGGACCCTCGTAGTGCACGTCGCCGTAGCAGTTGTCCTCCACGATCGGCACGTCGTAGCGGCGGGCGATATCCATGAGCGCCCGGCGTCGTGGCGCGGGCATGGTGAAGCCGGTGGGGTTCTGATAGGTGGTAATGGTGTAGATGAACTTCGGCAGCCGGCCTTCGGTCGCGAGCGCTTCGAGCCGCGCCTCGAGGACGTCGAGCTGCATGCCTTCCTCGGACAGCGGCACGCCGACCATGTCCAGCTTCAGGCTGCGGTAGGCGGCCAGGGTGCCGGGGTAGCTGAACTCCTCGACGATGCACGTGTCACCCGGTGCCTGCTGGAGCGCCTCGGCAACCAGCGTGACGGCCTGCATGGAGCCGTTGGTGAGCATGAGGTGGTCCGGGTTCACGCCCACCCCCTCCCGTTCCGACTCGCGGCGCGCCATGGCTTCTCGCAGTGGGAGGAATCCGAGCTTTCCGGGGTAGTCGTTGAGCGCCGCCGCTTCCCGCTCGATGACGCGCACGGCCGCCTCCTGCAGCGCCTTCACGGGAAAGGTTTCCGGATTGGATCGGCCGCTGCCGAAGTCGTAGAGGATTTCACTCATTGGCCGTCATCTCCCGGTCGCGAGGCGGTTGCCGGTCAGTAATTCGTAGCGCTCCCGCACGTCCGTCATCGTAGCACTTCTTTCGAGGGGCGAATCCTGGGAGGCGGTGGGCGTGCGCACGCTGACGGTGAGCAGATGCCGCGAACCGTGCGTTCACGTGTGCGGAATCGCACACATTTCATGGATTCGTCGTTGACTTGATTCACGGCGAGGCGCAAGATTCGCGGCTCGTCGGAATCCGAGTGCCGATTCCGCGAGCATGACGCTGACTGGATGACGCCGATAGAAGCTCGTAGAAGCTCAGACGAACAGCGGCAAACAGCAGTAAACAACAGTAAAACAACAGCAAAACAACAGATAACCAGGCCCCGTGACATGAACGGCAGATCCTTCAACAGCTACGCAGCAGCGCCGAGTGCGGCGCGGGTAACCGCGTATGCCGTTGTCTGCCCGTGGCAGCACGGTGTGCCGGTGCGCGTTGCCGACGTCATGGGCAGCGCCTGCGCATCCATTGCATTCGATGTGCTGCGCACCGTGAAAGGAGACCCTGGCTCCAGCGGATAGACGATCGATTTCGACAAGCGAGAACGAATCCGAAACCCCGAAGAGCCAAAAGCCTTCGGGGTTTTTCGTTTTGGGGGCACGCCTGCCGAGCGGCCTCCGGGAGAGAAAGAAATGGCACCGATAACAGATCCACCGTCCTACGAACGGTTGCAGAACAACCTGCTGAGAACGCTCTGGCTGGGTTTTTTCCAGGTCTTCATGGTGTTCATGCCCATCGCCGTCCCGTTCTTTCAGTCCAAGGGCCTGTCCATGCAGGAGGTGTTCACCCTGCAGGCGTGGTTCGGACTGGTCGTGCTGATTACCGAGGTGCCTTCGGGCTACGTCGCGGACATGCTCGGCCGCAGGAAAACGCTGATCGCCGGGGCCGTTGCCGTCGGGATCGGCAACAGCCTGCTGCTCGTCGCCGACGGGTTCTGGGGACTCGCGATGTTCGAGCTGGCGCTCGGTATCGGTCACAGCCTGATCTCCGGGGCGGACATTGCGCTGCTTTACGACACGGAGCTTGCGCTCGGTCGCGGAGAGCAGGCGCAGCGGCAGGTCGTGGGCCGGCTCTACGGCTTCCGCACGGTGTCGGAATCGATAGCCGCGCTCCTGTGCAGCCTGCTGCTGCTGCACTCCATGCAGACGGTCGTGATCGTGCAGGCAATCTCGGGCTGGGTACCCCTGATCCTGGCCCTGCTGCTGGTGGAGCCGCCTGGCGCGAGGCTCGCCTCGGACGATCACCTCGGCAACATGCTGGAGATCTGCCGGGTGCTGCTCACCCGCTCCCGGGTCCTGCGACTCGTCGTGCTGGCGCTGTGCGTCTGGAGCCTGACGACGTTCTACGCGGTCTGGCTGCTGCAGAAGATCTGGGAGAGCCAGGGCATCGATCTCGTCCACTTCGGCTGGTTGTGGGCCGGCCTGACCGTGATCGCCGCGCTCGCCGGTCGATACGCTCACAAGGCGGAGGATCTGCTGGGTACGACCGGTCTGTTCCTGTTCATCGGCCTGTCGCCGGTGGTCGGGTACCTGGGTCTGGAGCACCTGGGCGTGGTCGGCGGGTATCTCGCGAGCACGACGTTCTTTCTGAGCCGCGGGTTCGGCCTGGTGGTGCTGAGGGACGCGCTCAACCGCCGTGTGCCGGGCGAGTACCGGGCGACCGCGAACTCGCTGACGAGCTTCGGCTTCCGCGGCGCGTTCATGCTCACGGGTCCGCTGGTGGGCTACTACCTGGATCTGTGGGGCATGCAGACCACGCTGTATCTGCTCGCGGGCGCGACCGGGGTGATCTTCGCCGTGCTGGTGCTGCCGCTGCTGCTCGCGGTGCGGGGACTGCCCACGAACGCGGAGCTGGAACGGCGAGCCCTGGCCGAGGCGAACCGGCCCTGTCGGGTCGAGGAGGCGGTGTAGCGTTCCGGCAAAGGGTGCCTCGAATCCGCGGGTTCCCACCCGCGGCCGCGCCGCCGGTCCCCCGCACCGGCGGTGCCGACTTACCGGAGCCTTCGGGCTCCGGTTTTTTTTGCCTGAAGGGTCAGTCGGCGGAAACGGCCGCGATCAGACCCGGCCGGAGGAGCTCGCGTTTTCCGCTGCGCTCGTATTTTCTGGCGGGAGTGTTGACGATCTCGGTGAGCTCACCCGCCGCCAGGCCGGCACCGATCCGTTCCTCCGGCGCATCGTCATAGAGCGTGGTACGCTGCCGGGGTGTGCGTCCCGCGCTCTCGATCATTGCTGCCATGCGCTGGGGCGATGTCTCCTGTCCGTGCAGAGTGCCTGCAGCCCGGCTGATGCTCTCGTTCATGAGCGTGCCGCCGAGATCGTTGCAGCCCGCATTGAGCGACGCGACCACCCCGGCATGCCCCATCTTCACCCAGCTCGATTGGATGTTCGGGATCCAGGGGTGCAGCACCAGTCGCGCCACCGAGTGCATGAGAATGGCTTCCCGGAAGGTCGGCCCCTTGCGCGCCTTACCCTTCAGGTACATGGGCGCCTCCATGTGCACGAAGGGCAGCGGTACGAACTCGGTGAAGCCGCCGGTCTCGCGCTGCAGATCGCGCACGCGCATCAAGTGCCGGGCCCAGTGAACGGGGCGCTCCACGTGCCCGTACATGATGGTGGCCGTGGTCTTGAAGCCGACCTTGTGTGCGGCGCGCATCACGGTCAGCCACTGCTGTGTGTTGATTTTGTCCGCGCAGATGATCTGGCGCACCTCGTCGTCGAGAATCTCGGCCGCAGTGCCGGGCAGCGTGGACAGCCCGGCCTCCTTCAGCTCCTCGAGGTAGCCTTCGAGCGGTTTGTTCGAGGTGGCGGCGCCCTGCCAGACCTCGAGCGGCGAGAAGGCATGCACGTGCATGTCCGGCACGGCCTGCTTCACGGCCCTGACGATGTCCGTGTAGGTTTTGCCGGTGTACTCGGGATGGATGCCGCCCTGCATGCATACCTCGGTCGCGCCACGGGCCCAGGCTTCCTCCGTGCGCCGCTGAATCTCCTCGTGTGAGAGATCGTAGGGGCGTCCGCGCAGGTTCTCCGAGAGCTTGCCCTTGGAGAATGCGCAGAACTGGCATTTGAAGTAGCAGATGTTGGTGTAGTTGATGTTGCGGTTGACCACGAAGCTGACCGTATCGCCGTTGGCCTGGCGGCGTAGCCGGTCGGCGGCCTGAACCACCGCACCGAAGTCGTCGCCCCGGGCGCCGAACAGGCGCACGATCTCGGCCTCCTCGAGGAGCTCGCCCGCATCCACCCTGGCGAGAATCCGGGTGAGGTCCGCCGAGACCCCGGTGGGGGGTGCGGTGATGGCGGCGAGGACATCCGCGGGCGGCTCCAGCGGTTCACCGGGACTCCAGGCATCCGTGCGCGGAAAGCCGTCCGCATCCGTCGCGTTCAGCAGCGCCTCGTGCAGCTCGGAGTCGACCCAGGTCTCCAGGCCCTGCACGTAGCGCGGATAGATGGTGAGCCGCTCGTGCAGCGTCTTGCCGGCGGCCCGGGTCTGGGCGGCCAGGTCGTCGAGGTGGGGCCAGGGTGCTTCCGGGTTCACGAAGTCGGGCGTGAGCGGCGAGACGCCGCCCCAGTCGTTGATGCCGGCCGCGACGATCTTCTCGAGCACACCGGGGCTGAGATTCGGTGGTGCCTGCACGCTCATCTTCGGTCCGAAGAGGATCCGCGCTACGGCGATCGTCCAGAGCAGCTCGTTCAGGTCCGGCTCCGGGGCGTTCGCCATCTTGGTTTCCGGCTTGGCGCGGAAGTTCTGGATGATGATCTCCTGGACGTGGCCGTGGCGCTGGTGAATCTCGCGGATGGCGAGCAGGGACTCGATGCGCTCGCGTCGGGTCTCGCCGATGCCGATCAGGATGCCCGTGGTAAAGGGAATCTTCTCCGCACCCGCGTCGTCCAGTGTCTTCAGGCGGACCGCGGGCACCTTGTCCGGCGACCCATAGTGGGGCATGCCTTTCTCAGTGAGCCGATCCGACGTGGACTCGATCATGATGCCCATGGACGGTGAGATGTGCCGGAGCCGGCGCAGCTCCTCCGGCGTCATGGTGCCCGGATTGAGATGGGGCATCAGACCCGTTTCCTCGTACACGCGCTTCGCCGCGTGGAGAAGGTAGTCCAGGGTCGATTCGAAGCCCATCTCCGCAAGCGCTTCCCGGGCGGCCTTGTAGCGCAGCTCGGGCTTCTCGCCCAGGGTGAACAGGGCTTCCTTGCAGCCCATCTCGGCCCCGTGGCGGGCGGTCTCGAGCACCTCGTCGATGCTGAGATAGGGTGCACGAACCTTGCGCGGGACCTGGGCGAACGTGCAGTAGTGGCAGACGTCCCGGCAGAGATGGGTCAGAGGAATGAACACCTTGCGGGAGTAGGTGACGATGTTGGCAAAACCCTGGTCCCGCAGCTCTGCGGCAAGCCCCGCCAGGGCCCGGGTATCGTCGACGTCGGCCAGCGCCAGCGCGTCGGCGGTATCGGGCAGGTTGCCCAGCGCGTGGGTGGATCGCAGTCTGTCGATGAGTGGGTTCAAGCAGTCCTCCCGGTGCTTTGCGTGTCCTGGCCGGTCAGGGTGTGGCTTCCGGCTCGCCCTTGTCAATGGCGGTCAGGCGGGCGGCGATGCCCGATTTCTCGAGGAACGTGCCGGTCTGGCTCGCGCCGCCCACGTCGAGCAGATGGCGGAGATCGTCCACGGTATCGATGTCCAGCGCGAAGCCGCGACTCGGCACGATGCGGGGTGCCAGCCCCCGCGCGTAAGCGGCGTCCACGTGCGGACGGAAGCTCTTGCCGTCGAATATGAAGCCGATCACGTCCGGCGGGGAAAGCACCAGGCAGTTGGTCCCGGTCTTCTCCGCGTCGGGTACCACGGTCACGGCCCGGTTGTCCCGAGCCGCCCGCTCGTGCCCGGCGAGAATGGCATCCACCTCGTCCGCCCGGACCAGGGGGATGTCGGCAGGCACCACCATCACGCCGCGGGCGCCGAAGTGCCGCATCAGGTGTGTGCTGGCCTGGGTCAGGGCAGCCGGGAGATCCGCATCAGGGCTCTCCGCGAAACGCTCCACGCTGAAGGCTTGGGCCAGCGCGTTGGCTTCGGGCGTGCGGGAGACGATGAGAATGCCGGTCAGGCGTTTGGACTGGCAGAGCGCGGCCAGCACGTCCCGTGCCATGGCCAGCATCAGGTCCCGCCGTTCGCTGGCGGAGAGCCGGCCGGCCAGCCGTTGCTTGGCCGCTTCCAGAGCTTTCAGGGGAACGATGGCCCACATGTCGGTCGTCTTTTCCGGGAGGCCTTCAGCGCACCGCGTCGATCACCTCGAGCGTGGCGCGGGCCAGGGCGATGCGGTCCTCTAAACTTACCATGACGGTCCGGGTCACGACAGTCGGCACGTCGAGGGTGCCGTCGAGCGCCGCGTCCTGCTCGTCCAGGACGAATCCGTCCAGCAGGTTGCCGTAATGGGCGGCCACCGCTGCGGCGGTAGCGGGGATCTCGAGCTCCGCCATCATCTTCGCGGTGGGTCCCTTGATGGCCTGGCCGCCGACGATGGGCGAGACCGCGACCACGGGCACGTCCAGCGCTTGAAGGCGCGCCCGCGTGTCGCCGATGGCGAGCAGCGGGTCGATGGAGACGAACGGGTTGGAAGGACAGATGATGATGCCCTTGAGCCCTGGCAGCAGCGCCTCGATGGCCGGGTTCAGACGGGCGGTGTGCGCACCGCGGAATTCAAATCCGGTCACCGCGGGTGCGCAGCGGTCGCGGACGAAGTAGTGCTGGAAGGCGAGGGCACCGCGGTCGCTCAGCACGGTCGTGCGCACCGGATCGTCGGACATGGGCAGGATCCGGTGGCGCACCCCCAGCGCGTTGGCCACCTCGGTCACCACCTCGGTGAGGCTGCGGCCCCCGGCCAGTGCGGCCGTGCGGTAGGCATGCAGTGCCAGATCCCTGTCCCCGAGCCGGAACCAGGTTTCCCCGCCCAGCGCTTCCAGGGTGTCCATGAACGACCAGGACTCGTCGGCGCGACCCCAACCTTCCCGGGGATTCGCGAGTCCCGCCAGGGTATAGGTGAGGGTGTCGATGTCCGGGCAGATGGTGAAGCCCAGGTGCTCGAAGTCGTCGCCGGTGTTGACCGCGAAGGCCAACGCTTCGGGGCCGAGCACGTGGGCCAGCCCCAGGGCGAGCTTGGCGCCACCTACCCCGCCGGTGATGGCCAGGTAGTCCGTCATCAGCGGAACAGGTCTTCCTCCAGCGGGCGGATGGTTTCCGCCGCCGACTGGCCGCCGTTGTCGCCGACCACCAGGGACAGGCCGCGCACGATGGCCGCCGGCATCCGTTCCGTGGTCTCTCCCATGACCAGCACCGCGGCGCTGGCGATGGCGTCGGCACGGTTGATCAGGGTGACCTTGAGCTCGC
>JASFLG010000208.1:0-7276 GCA_050118205.1 Pseudomonadales bacterium | reverse complement strand
AGGGGCTGCTGGCCCGCTCCCGCGACCGGGACGTGCCGCTGTCGATCCTCTGGGCATCCATGGGTGCCATCTACCAGCGCTTCGGCTACGGGCTCGCCACCACGCACGTCACCTACGACGTGCCCGTGCGCTACGTGGCGTTTCAGTTTGGTGACCAACCGGCGGGCGAGGTGCACCTTCTGGATACCACGACGGCCAGATCTTATCTCGAGTCGCTGTATCAGCAGTATGCCGAGCCCGGGAACGGGCTTCTGCACCGGGGTGGTTTCTGGGACATCTTTCTGCAGCGGGTCAACGGCCAGCCTACCCATGCGGCCGTCTACTTCAACGCGGACGACGAGCCCCGGGGCTACTGCCTGTACCGCACGCACTGGCGCGACATCGGCGGTCCGGGGCCCAATCACCTGATCGACGTGTTCGACTTCGTGTGGCTGGATATGGATGCCTACCGGAGTCTGTGGCTGTACCTGGCCCGGCACGATCTGGCCGACCGGATCCGCATGACCTTCGTGGCCGAGGACGACCCGGCGCCGAACGTAATTCTCGAGCCGCGCATGCTCGGCCGCCGGACGTGGGACGGTGTCTGGCTGCGGGTGGTGGACGCGGGCTCGGCGTTTGACGCGCGGGGCTACGACGTGTCGGGGGAGGCCGTGATCGAGGTGACGGGCGACGAGCTCTGTCCCTGGAACAACGACCGCTACCGGATCGTTACGGATGCGGGGGAGACGCGTGTGGAACGTGGCGCCCGGGTGGAGCCGGATCTGGTTACCGGGCCCACCGGGCTTGCCTCCCTCGTCACCGGGCACACCCGGGCGAGCGATCTGCACCGGATGGGTCGTGCGGCGATGCGCGATCCGAAACGCGGTGCGGCCCTCGATGGGTTGTTTGCCACCCGGCGTCGACCGCACTGCCCGAACATGTTCTGAGCGTCCGGAACCGCCCGTTCGATCGCTACCCGTTGCTGTCCAGGTTGCCAGAAGGGGCGAGGAGTCCCTCGATGAGTCGACGGAGCTCTGCGACCTCGGCTTCCAGCGCATCGATCCGTGCTTCGAGGGATGCTGACCGCCCCGCTTCGGTGTCGCGACTCACCGCTTTCATGTCTGGCGCCGGCTCGGACCGGCGCAAGGCGGAGGCGGGGGTGCGCGAGGGTGCCGGCTCACCGGAGAGCAGGTGCATCCACTCGGCGTCGCGACGCCCCGGCGTTCTTGCGAGCTCCACTACCACCGGGCCACCCTCGCGGTCGCGCAGGCCGTGCAGCGTCTCGACCACTTCCTCGTTGTCCCTGAACGTGTGCAGCCGACCGACGTTTGCCTTGAGCTCGCCGGGCGTGCGGGGCCCCCGGAGCAGCAGCACGGTCATCACCGCGAACTGGTCCGGCTCGAACTGGTAGTCGGAGAACGGGGTGTTGCACAGCCGATGACGGAACTTCTCCACCTGCGTGCGGAAATTCTCCTCGACCTGAACCAGGTGCTTGCTCTGCAGGGACCGTGCAGTGCGAAGCACTTCACCCGGTTCCAGGCTCATGACCGGTTCCCGGGATGACTTCTGATTGCAGGCGTTGGTCAGCGCGTTCAGCGTGAGCGGATACTGATCCGGCGTGATCACGGACTTCTCCATGAGGCAGCCGATCACGCGGGCTTCTTTCTCGGACAGTTCTATGGGCACGTTGATCCGACCGGATGGGGGTGCGTAGATACTAGCGCGAAACGACGCGCTCGGCCGATGATCAACGGGGTCAGCATCCCTCTCAGGGACCGTCGAGTGTGGCGAGGAACGCGAGGATGGCGTCGTTGGTCCGGGCCGCCGCTTCCTGCTGCACCCAGTGGCCGACGCTCGGGAACAGCATCACGTCGGCGAGTCCGGGTACCGCGCTCGCCATCATGGCCTCGAGGTCGGCCTTGCTCGCTCCGCCGATGACGATGTCCTGGGCACCGGCGATGAACAGTGTCGGCAGGTCGATGGTCGCCCCGGCGAGATCCTCTCCGAGCAGCCAGTCCCGTTCCAGGTTCCGGTAGTAGTTGACCCCGCCGCGAAAACCCGTGCGCTCGAACTGGCTCACGTAGTAGTCGAGGTCCGCTTCGCTCAGCCAGTCCGGCAGCGCCAGCGGTTCGCCGAGCCGCGGAATCCAGCCGCCGGCGGCTCGCCGGGGATCGGTCACCTCCGGCGGCTTGCGCGGCGAGTTCGGCGACTGGTAGAGACGGAACAGGAGTCCGCGCGGGTCGCTGTCGTACTCGGCCTCGGCCACGCCGCCCGGCTCGTTGTGGTAGAGCATGTAGAAGAAGTTGTCGCCGATATTGGCGCGCATGCGCTCCATCGGGTTCTCAGGCGCGCGGCCGGTATAGGGCACGCTCATCAGCACCAGGGCTCGGAACCGGTCCGGATAACGCAGCACCGTGCGCGCGGCCACCGCCGCGCCCCAGTCGTGGCCGATCATCACCGCCTTGTCGATCCCGAGCGCATCCAGGATGCCGACCATGTCCGCTGCCACCGTGTCCACGTCGTAGGCCTCCACCGCTGCCGGGGCGTCGGTGCCGCCATACCCGCGCATGTCCGGCGCGATCGCCTGATACCCCGCATCCGCCAGAGCCTTGAGCTGATGCCGCCACGAGTACCAGGACTCGGGCCAGCCGTGGGCGAGCAGCACCGCGGGCCCCTCGCCCATCCGGGCGATACGCATACGGATGCCGTTGCTTTCGACGCTGCTCATATCGACACCGGCCAGCAGCCGTTCCTCGATGGGTACGGCCGGCGCCTCGGCGGGCGCCTGGCTGGACGGGCCGGTATCCGGCGCTGCGGCGGGGACGTCCGCGCCTGTGGATTCGCCTCGCGAGCAGCCCACGGCCAGCGTGAGCAGGGCTGCCAGCAGCCATGCGTTCCTCATGATTCCTCCCCTTCCCCGGGCGCTTGTCGATCTGGTCCGATCAAGTGCGGTATCTTCCTATGCCTGCGATCTTCGTACGCATATCGCGAGAACACAAACACTTACGGCGGAAGGCTCATGGTCAAGGCGGCATTCAGAAAGGTCCTCATTGCGAACCGGGGGGAGATTGCGGGTCGGATCGCCAGGGCCGCGGCGGCTCTCGGCATGGAGACGGTCGGTGTCTACGCGCCGGCCGACGCGACCTCGCTGCACACGCGCCTGGTGGACGAGGCCTGCATTCTGGAAGGGAAGATCCACGCCGATCCGGTGCAGGCCTATCTCGACATGGATGCCCTCCTGTCCATCGCCGTTGCGACGGGGTGTGATGCCCTGCATCCGGGCTACGGGTTCCTGTCGGAGAATGCCGCCTTCGCCCGCCGTTGCGCCGGAGCGGGCATCGCGTTCATCGGTCCGAGCCCCGAAGTGCTCGAGCTCTTCGGTGACAAGGTCCGGGCGCGGGGCTTTGCCCGGGAGCTCGGCATACCCACGGTCCCGGGCAGTCCGGATGCGCTGGCGAACGTCGATGCTGCTCTTGCGGCTGCCGCCGAAGCGGGCTATCCGGTGATGCTGAAGGCTTCGGCAGGCGGTGGTGGGCGCGGGATGCGCCTGGTGGCGTCCGAAGCGGAGATGGACAGCGCTTTCGAGCGTTGTGCCAGCGAGGCACGAGCGGCGTTCGGTGACGGCGCGCTCTTTCTCGAGAAGCTGGTGGTGCGACCGCGTCACGTCGAGGTGCAGGTGCTCGGGGATTCGGCAGGCAATGTGGTGCACCTCTACGAGAGGGATTGCTCCATCCAGCTGCGCCATCAGAAGTTGATCGAGATCGCACCAGCGCCGGGACTCGACCAGACGCTCCGCGACCGCCTGCTCGAGCACGCGGTCGCGATGGCCCGATCAGCCGGTTGCACGAACGCGGTAACCGTGGAATTCCTTGTCACACCCGAAGACGGGGAATGTTACTTCATCGAGTGCAACCCCCGCATTCAGGTGGAGCACACCGTCACCGAACAGATCCTCGGCGTCGATCTGGTCGAAGCCCAGATGCTCATCGCCGGCGGTGTGACCCTGGCCGAGCTCGGACTCGGGGATCAGTCGGCGATCGGACCACCCCGTGGGTTCGCGATTCAGGCCCGCGTCGTCGCCCGCGGTGCGGGCACCATCACGGCCTACAAGGAGCCGGCCGGTGCGGGCGTGCGTGTGGACGGCAACGGCTATGCCGGCTATGCGCCGCCGCCTCAGTTCGACCCGCTGCTCGCCAAGGTGATCTGCACCTCGAGCGCGGGCGCGGGGTTTCCGTCGGTCGTCGACCGAACGCGCAGGGCGCTGGCGGAGTTTCACGTCGGTGGTCTTCCGACCAATCTGATCCAGCTCGATCGGATTCTGGCACATGAGAGCGTGATCGCCGGCGATGCCAGAACCACGCTCACCAGCGAGGCGCCGGACCTCGTCCGTGTGGATGCCTCGGTGCCGCAGAAGGGTCCGGCGCTGGCGCTTCTCGAGCAGCAGGCCATCCGGCTGGGTGCGTCCGGCCCTACGGATGCGGCGACACCGACCGGGGGGCCGGACCTGGTGGTGGCCGACGGTCAGCTCGGGGTGGAGGCACCCATGGCCGGGAGCATCGTCAGCGTCGACGTTGCCGTCGGTGATACGGTGGCCGTCGGCGATACCCTGGCCGTGATCAGCGCCATGAAGATGGAATCCGTAGTGACGGCCCCCTGCGCGGGAACCGTGGCCGGCGCCCTGCCTCTCGGCAGCGGCGACGGCGTCGGGGCCGGCCAGATCGTCTTCGCGCTGGTTCCGGATGCGGACGTCTCGGAGACGCCGGTCAGCTCTTATGGCGAGGGTACCTGGGGGCCGACCCTGGAGGCGGTAGGGACCCTGCGTAGCATGGCCGAGTCGCGCCTTGCGCCCGGGTCCGAGGATCCGGGCGTGGTGCGTCAGCGTGCGCGCGGTAAGCTCACCTGTCGCGAACGCATCGACCTTCTCCTCGACCAGGGTTCCTTCCGGGAAGTGGGCAGCATCGCCGGGTTTGCGTCTTACGACGAGCACGGTGCGATCAGCGCGTTCACGCCGGCGAACAGCGTCGGCGGCTGGGGCCGTGTCGAAGGACGCCATGCCGTTGTCTGCGCGGACGATTTCACCTCCCGCGGCGGCCATGCGGACGGCGCCATCGGCGCGAAGAGCGCTTATCTGGACCGCCTCGCCATGGAGATGCGGATTCCGTCCGTGCGCCTGCTGGACGGCTCGTCCGGCGGCGGCAGCGTCGCGGCCATGGTGCCGGAGCAGAAGAAGGCGGGCGAGAGCCGCGCCAAGGAGAGCTCCGGCGCGATCGAATCCGGTCGACCGCGGGTGGCGGGTGGTGGCGGCTCCTTCCTGCCGGGCCATCTCGGCAGCACGATGTACGCGGAGCAGCTCGCCACGATTCCGGTGGTGAACGTGCTGCTCGGCAGCGTGGTGGGGATTGGCGCCGCGAAGGCCGTGCTCGGCCACTTCTCCGTGATGGTGCGCGACATCGCTCAGCTCTTCGTGGCGGGCCCGCCCGTGGTTGCGCACGCAATGGGCTACGAGATCACCAAGGAGGACCTGGGCGGCTGGCACATCCATTGCCGCAACGGTTCCGTGGACAACCTGGCGGAGTCGGAGGCCGAAGCCGCCGTCATGACGCGGCGGTTCCTCTCCTACCTGCCGTCGAGCGTCTACGAGGTACCGCCGGTGCTGCCGCCGGATGCGTCGGACCCGCCGGAGCGCCGCGAGGAGGCACTGTTCACGCTGATCCCGCGCAAACGCACGACGACCTTCGACGTGCGCAAAGCCATCCGGCTCATGGCCGATCGCGACTCCTTCTTCGAGATCGGCCCGCTGTGGGGGACCGACCAGGTGGTCGGCTTTGCCCGGTTCAACGGCTACCCCCTGGGGGTGATCGCCTCGGACAGTCAGCACGCCAACGGCGGCGCGCTCACCGCAGACGGCTGCGACAAGCTCACCCGGCATCTCGACCTGTGTGATCTGTTTCACCTGCCGGTGCTCAATCTGGTCGACAATCCCGGCTTCGCGGTGGGCCTCGAGCACGAGCTCACCGGCACCATCCGCAAGGGTGGTGAGTGGATGGTCGCCTTCGCTCAGGCGAAGGTCCCCATCTTCACGGTGATCATGCGACGCAGCTTCGGGGTCGCCGGGAACAACTACGCGACACCTCGATCGCGGCCATCCATGCGCGTGGTCTGGCCCGCGGCGGACGTGGGCGGGATCCCGCCGGAAGGGGGCATCGAGGCGGCCTACAAAAGGCAGCTCGCGGAAGCCGAGGACCCGGCGGCGCTCCGTGACGAGCTGATGGCGCGCATCGAGAGCGCCCGCGGCCCGGTCGGTCCGCTCAACCGGTTCCAGATGGAAGAGATGATCGATCCCCGGGACACCCGTCGCTACGTGTGCGAGTGGATCGAGACGGCCTACCGGGTGATCGCGGCGCCCGCCGAGCTGAAACCCCGCCCCCTGCAGTTCCGCCCATGACAGGTCGGCGCCGGACATCGCTGACCGGCCTGCTGCTGCTGGCGGCGGTGATGGGCGTGCTGCCCGAGGCGGCCCTGGCCACCATGCGATGCGGAGACGACCTGGTCCAGCGCGGCTTCACGTTCTTCGAGGTGATCGAGCGGTGCGGGGAGCCCGATCTCCAGTACGCCTGGGATCGGCGCTACGTGCCCGGGGTACAGGCCCGGATCACGGAGTGGGTTTACGAGCAGGGGCCGAACAGGTTCAGGCGGGTATTGACCTTCGAGGAGGGAAGGCTCAGGGACATCGAGCTGCGCCCGAAGCCTGAAGTCAGCCTGAAAACCCTGGACTGAGGGGACCGTAAAATCAGCGGCATCCCACGACTCGAGGTCTAGAGCACCAGCCGAATCTCGTGATCGCCGCTCTCGGCGAGAGGCACGGCCGATCCCTGCTGGCGCTCCCCGTTGAAGTACAGACCTGCCGGGCCGGTCCCGCGCTCGACGACGATGCGGTAGCGGGCGCCTTCGACCGCGAGGGTTGCCGTGTACCCCGGCCAGCGATCCGGCAGGCAGGGCCGGATCTCGAGCTTCCGGCCGAGGCGCCGTATACCCAGGATGACCTCGACGGCCAGGCGGTAGGTGAGGCTGGCAGCGCCCGTGTACCAGGTCCAGCCCCCACGGCCGACGTACGGCGGCACGCCATAGATGTCTGCGGCAACGACATACGGTTCCACCCGGTAGGCGAGTGCCGCCTCCCGAGTCTCCGAGTGGCGAACCGGATTCAGGCAGTCGAACACCGCCTTGGTTCGCTCCGCTTCGCCCAGCTGCGCCCAGGCCCAGCCGGCCCAGGTCGCCCCATGGGAATACTGGGCGC
>JASFLG010000207.1:0-7314 GCA_050118205.1 Pseudomonadales bacterium | reverse complement strand
GGTACGTACAGGTGGTCGTAGCGCTTGAGGATGGGGGTTCCGATGAAGGCGGCCGGCACGTTGTCCGCCAGGTGAAAGGTGTCGAAGTCGGTTGGCTTCACCACCCCGGAACCGGCCGCCAGATCGTTCATGGTGTGGTCGCGCTCATAGATCCTGAGCGTGTGGCTGCCGGCCCCGTTCAGGGTCAGCGTCGACGGATCGATGCCTGCGGCGCGAACCCGGTCGATGAAGCCGCGATAGATGCCGAGCACGGTCTGCACGGCCGGGTGCTCGAGGTCCGCGTGCAGCCCCGTGAGCTGGGGCTCGTACCCCATGAGCCCGGCGAGGGACAGGTTCGGATCGGCCTCGATGGTGGCGAGGAGGGGATCGATCGCCTCCGGAGCGGGCAGCCCGCCGCGGTGGAGACCCACGTCGATCTCGATGTTGAGCCGCATCGGCACGCCGAGCTCCCGGGCGAGCGCCTGGTACTCGAGCAGCCGATCCTGGGTGTCGATCAGCCATTGCACCTGGCTCGCCGGGTCGAATGCAGGATTGTCGTGCACTGCGTAGAACGTACGGGCGGCGGCCACCGGCATGGGCTTGCCGAGCAGAACGTCGGCGTCCTCGAAAGTGCTGGCGACCTCGTTGAGGAACGGCTGGTGGAAGACCATCAACGCGCGGGTACCCGCACGGTCCATGACGTGCTCGAGCAGCGGCACCGACGGCAGGGACTTCACCACCACGCGCCAGGTCTTGTCGGGGCCGACCGACGTGCTCAGCACGTCGATGTTGGCGTTCATCCGGTCCAGGTCGATGATCATCACCGGACGGCCGGGACCGTCGCGCTTCAGCAGCTCGTTCAGCGCCGAGAAGTAAGCGTCATGGGGACGGCCTTCGTCCCGGGGTTTCCACAGCAGCGCAGCGCCCGCGGCACCTGCCACGGCGACTCCGGCCCCTGCAAGGATCGTGCGTCGTTTCACTGCCACCTCACGCCTCGAGAAACAGGTTTCTGAGGTGCGGATTCAGCAGCCGGCCCGCCGGGTCGAGCTCGGCGCGCAGGGCGCAGAAGGCCTCGAAGCGGGGATAGAGCTCGACCAGGTCGGCGTAGCCCAGGGTGTGCACCTTTCCCCAGTGCGGACGGCCGCCGTACTTCCAGAAGATGGGCTCGATCACATCGAAGTATGGCCGGTAGTCTTCCGATGCGGTCCGGTGCACGGAGATCGCCGCCCGGTCGCCGCCTTCGTCCATGGAGAGCCACAGGTCGTCACCGCGAACGTAGCGGTACTCGAGCGGAAAGACCACGTCGATCTTCCGCTCGGCGATGGTGGCGAGCACCTCACGCAGGCACTCGGCACCGGCTTCCCTCGGCACCGCGTACTCCATCTCGTTGAACCGGTTGTTACGCACGTGAGAGAGAATCCGGTACGAGACGTCCACGGCGATGGACGGCTCGATCTGCTCCGCGAGCGCATTGATGAGCGGTCGCCGGTCGCCGGGAGGCACGGCCATCCAACCGCGCATGGCCTCGTCGAACGCCGCCGCCTCCTCCGGGGATTCCGGCGGGTTGTCGATGGGCTCGTCGGTTTCGTCGATGGCGAGCACCAGAGCGTAATCGGAGTGGGTAAGGGGAAACATCTCGAAGTGCCGGTGCGTCGCGGCGCGTTCCTCGAAGCTCGCCAGCACATCCTCGGTTCGCTCGGCCGTGTTGACCGCCTTCAGTCGGTAGCTTTTCCGGTTCTGCAGCTCCACCTCGGTGATGATCCCGAGCGCGCCGAGACTGACGCAGGCTGCCCGGAACCGGTCCGGATCGGCTGCTTCCGTGAGCTCCAGGGGCTCGCCGGATGCCGTGAGCATCTTCAGACGGGTGACCTGCCCCGAGAGCGAGTGAATCGTGAGGCCGGTGCCGTGCGTGCCGGTGGAGATCGCCCCCGCCAGGGTCTGACGGTCGATGTCGGGCAGGATGATGGGCGCCTGTCCGAGCGGTTCCAGCGCGGGACCGATATCCGCGAGTCGCGTGCCTGCGCCGAACGTGGCGCGAAGGGCGGCCGCATCATGGGACTTCAGGCCCCCCATCCGGTCCAGAATCAGGAGCTCGCCGTCCGTGGGCACCAGCGGCGTGAAAGAGTGCCCGGCGCCGACCGGCCGGAGGGGACCCGAGGTGGAGCGCAGCCAGTCGACGAGCTCCGCTTCCGAAGCCGGCGCGAACCGGCCGGCCGGGTGCGCGACGAGACCGCCGGACCAGTTCCGCCAGGGCAGCTCCTCTCGCACCGCGGCGCGGGCCCCGACAGCAAACATCGCGGCGGTGGCGGTCCCGGCGAGAAACGATCGCCGGCTGATCATGTGCCGGACGCCATGAAGCGGATGATCTGCCGGAAGTCCTCTGCCTCGCAGTCCATGCAGTAGCCCAGTGGCGGCATGTTGTTGAATCCCTCGACGGTATGTTGAAGAAGCACGTCGTCTCCCTTGGCGACGCGTGGTGTCCAGGCCTCCGCGTCCCCGACACGCGGTGCTCCGCCCTCGCCGTTCACGTGGCACAGCGCGCAGCTGCGCGCCCACTGAGCCATGTAGTCGGGCGGGGTGGTCGCTTCGGTCGCCGTCGCGGTTTCCGCGGTGTCCTCCACCGTGCCTGTCTGCTCGGGCTCGCCGCAGCCGGTGAGCCCGAGCGTGGCTGCTACCAGTAGCGCTCGCGTCAGAAACTTCATCGTCGGTAGGTTACCTCGACTCCGAACATCCTGGGCGTGCCGAGCATCTGCTCGTGGAAACCGAAGAAGGAGAGGTCGAACGCGTAGCTCATGTACTGCTTGTCGCCGAGGTTCCGGCCCCAGCCCGCGACCTCCCAGGCTTCGTCCGGTGAAGACCAGGCGACCCGCGCGTTCCAGAGCCAGTAGCCGTCCTGGCTCAGGAGGGGGTTGTTCAGCGAGTCGAAATACACCTTGTCCTGATAGCTCCAGTCGACCTGCAGCGTCACGTCGCCGACGCTGGTCGGAATGTCGTACTGCGCCAGCCCGTTGAAGCTCAGCTTGGGTGCGAGCGTGACCTCGTTGCCGGAGAAGTCGTTGCCCAGGTCATCCACGAAGTTCTGGTATTTCGAGTCCAGCCATCCGAGCCCGGCGTTGAGGTAGAGATTCTGAACAGGCACCCACTGGAGCTCGAGCTCCGCGCCGTAGATGCGGGCATCGGAGGCATTCGTGAGCAGTGAGACGGGGGTGGGCGGGGTGCCGATGTTCACGAACTGGAAGACCTGAAGGTCCTTGTAGTCATAGTAGAAGGCGGCGCCGTTGAGCCGGAGCGTGTCGTCGGGTGCCGTCCACTTGAAGCCGACCTCGTAGCTCAGCAGCTTTTCCGGCTTGTAGGGGAAGCTGCCGTCGGTGGTGCTCTGGATGCCGCCGCCCTTGAAGCCGCTGGTGATGCTGCCGTACAGGAGCAGGTCCTCGGCCGCGAACCAGTTGAGCACCACCCGGCCGGAGACGTTGTTGAAGCTGTTGGACTCGTCCGAGGAGGTGATCGGCGGGTTGCCGGCCGACGGTTCCTCGTAGACGAACAGGGCGTGATGGGTCACCTTCTCGTCCGTGTAGCGCAGGCCGAGCGACAGGCTGACCGCGTCGGAGAGGGCGTAAGTGCCGTCACCGTAGACGGAGACGCTCTCGATCTTCTGTCTGGTCTGAGAGAGCTGCTGGAAGACGAACTCTGGCGGGCAGAATCCCGCCGGGTTACCGGCTGGCACGTCGGGTCCGCACGCCGCCGGATCGTCGACGCCGACGTACAGGGGACGGAAGAGCCGCAACAGATCGAACGAGGTCTGGTCGTGGGCCTTGTCGTGCAGGTAGTACGCGCCGACGAGCCAGTTCCAGCGATCTTTCTGCTGGGTCAGGCGCAGCTCCTGAGAGAAGGTCTTCTGATTCACCCCCAGCACACCGGTGATCACGTCCGCGGGACCGGCATCCGTCTCCTCGGGGCGCCGGTCCTCCACGTCATCGTAGCCGGTAATGGATGTCAGCGTGAGGTCGTCCGAGAGGTCCAGGTTCATGTTCAGAGCCATGCCCCAGAAGGTGGTGTCGTTCTTCGATTCGAAGTCGTAGTTGCCCTCGTCGTACCCCGGTACCGCGCTCGCCATGCTGCCGTCGACGGGGTTGGTGAAGTCGGCCTGCTCGCTGTAGCCGACCACATCGACGCAGCCGCCGTTCAGGATGACGGCGTCCGGGCAGTTGTCGCCGAACCAGAAGGCCTCGGGCCACGTGCCGAGGTGGCGGTACTGCACCGAGTCGGACTTGGTGTTCCCGCCGTGCACGCTGAAGGTCGCATCGAACGTGTCGGTGGGCATGGCTTCGAGGGTCAGCCGCCAGGCCAGCTCATCGACCCCCTGCTGGCGATGACCGGTGAAGCGGTTCTTCATCCAGCCGTCCGAATCCTCCTTGAGGATCGCACCGCGAATGCCGATGGTGTCCGTGATCGGCCCCCCGATCGCACCTTCGAACTTCGTGGTGCTCCACTCGCCCACGCTGGCGCGTGCCCATCCGTTCCATTCCTCGCCGGGACGACGCGAGTAGTAGTTGACGGCACCCCCCGTGGCGTTGCGACCGTAGAGCGTCCCCTGTGGGCCACGCAGGACCTCCACGCGCTCCACATCGAGCAGCTGGAAAATCTGCGAAGCGTTGGAGGAGACGTACACCTCGTCCACGTACGAGGCGATCGGGCCCTGATTCAGAACCGCGAAGTCGTTCAGCCCCACGCCGCGGATGAACATGGCCGGCACACCCGTGTCCCCGTTAGGGTAGCCGACGTTGAAGTTCGGTGTCTGGGCGGTGATGTCCACCGACTGGCGGAAGCCGAGATCCTCGATCATGCGCCCGGTGAAGGCCGTGACGGATATCGGTGTTTCCTGAATGTCCTCTTCCCGCTTCTGGGCGGTGACGATGATTTCTTCGATCGCTATCTCCGCTGCCGGGACGGTGCCCCAGGGGAGAAAGAGGACGCAACCGGCCAGCAGCTGGCCTCCGCGAATCCACTTGCGCATGACCAGATTCTCCTTTTCTTTTCCGGCGACTCTACGCTGCTCGGTCAGCGGAGTACACTCGCCTGAGCTGGACGAGGCAGTTGTGCGGGAGGAGAGTGTGCGACGGGTTTGCTGGATTGTGGGCGTGATGCTGCTGGCGGGGTGCGGACAGGGAGGCGGTGGCACGACACAAGCGCCTGCGGCCTACCTGGACTACAGCGGCCGCGACGACGTTCTGAGCGGTGGCGTGAAGATGATTCCGGTGACGACACCGGACGGCACGTTTCACGTCTGGACCAAACGGATCGGCAACAATCCGAAGGCCCGGGTGCTGCTGCTGCATGGCGGCCCCGGCATGACCCACGAGTACCTGGAAGCCTTCGACAGCTACCTTCCTGCAGCCGGCATCGAGTACTACTACTACGACCAGCTCGGTTCCTTCTACAGCGACCAGCCGAAGGATCCCAGGCTCTGGAACATTCCCCGGTTTGTCGACGAGGTGGAGCAGGTACGCCAGGCGCTCGGTCTGGATGCGGACAGCTTCTACCTCTACGGCCACTCCTGGGGCGGTGCCCTGGCGCTCGAGTACGCGCTCAAGTACCAGCAGCACCTCAAGGGCCTGATCATCTCGAACATGATGGCCAGCGGTCCGGCCTATCAGAAGTACGCCGAAGACGTGCTGATGCCGCAGATGGATCCGGAAGTGCTCGCGGAGATCAAGGCGATCGAAGCCGCCGGTGACTTCGAGAACCCGCGCTACATGGAGCTCCTGATGCCTGGCCACTACGAGAAGCACATTCTGCGCATGCCGGCGGACGCCTGGCCCGATCCGGTGCTGCGCGGGGTCGAGCACGTGAACCCGGATGTCTATGTGCCCATGCAGGGCCCGAGCGAGCTCGGCATCAGCGGCGTGCTGGGAGAGTGGGACCGCTCAGGCGATCTGGACCAGATTCGCGTGCCGACGCTGGTGATCGGGGCGCGCTACGGCACCATGGATCCGGAGTACATGAAGTGGATGGCTGGCCAGGTGCAGAACGGCACCTACCTCTACTGTCCAGACGGCAGCCATCTGGCGATGTACGACGACCAGCAGACGTACTTCGACGGGCTGATCCGGTTCATCCGGTCTGTTGAGAACGGCGGCGGCTGAAGGGCCGGCTACTCCATGTTGAACAGAGACAGCGCGGTCTTGCCGAGAATCAGCTGCGCATTCTCCACGGTGGTCGCGTCGAACACCGCCTGGATGGAGCTGCGCGTATAGCCGAACGTGCTCTCCTGATGTGGATAGTCGGAGGACCACAGGCAGGTCTCGGCGCCGATGCGGTCGAGCAGTGACAGGCCTACCGGATCGGTCATGAAGGTCGCGTAGCAGTGATTTCTCCAGTACCAGCTCGGCGCGTGTGCGAGCTTCGGGTTCATGGCGGTGCGGAAGTGGGTGGCGGCCATGTCCGCGTCGTGCAGCATGCTCGCGACCCACGAAAGGCCCCCCTCCACGAACACGGCCTTCAGCGCCGGGAAGCGGTCGAACACGCCGCCGAAGGTGAGCTGTGACCACTGCATGCGGAAACCCTGCAGCTGGGTGAGCAGGGAGATGCCGGCGGCGCCGTGCGCGGCGGTGCGCACCGCCTCGCCGATGTGGAAGGTCAGCGGGATGCCGCTCGCCGCGATGGCCTCGTACAGCGGGTCCATGTTCGGGTCGTTGTAGTTGATGTGGTTGCCGTCCTTGTCCTTGCCCGGCTTGAGCGGAACCATCAGTGCGCGAGCGCCGAGGGCCTGGCAGGCGCGCACGGAGCTGGCCGCTTCGCTCATGTCCCAGTAGTTTGGCACCATGACCGGGTAGAGCCGGTCGGGTGCCTCCGCACAGCGACGGGCGATGGCCTCGTTGTACAGACCGAACACCTCTTCCCGGTTCTGCATCTCGCCGAACATGAACAGACCGAACAGCCGCTGCGGGAAGATCAGCTCCTTCTCCACGCCCTCAGTGTCCAGATCGTCGAGCCGTGCCGGGATGTCCGAGAGACCCGGCGTGCACTCCATCGACGCGCACAGGAACCTGGCGAGCTCCGGCGGGGTCATGTGCCTGTCGCCGATGGTCAGGTCGAAGTAGCCGTCCTCGAAGGTCATGCGCGGCGCTTCGTCCTTCTTGTCGGCGGGAAAACCCTCGTACCAGTAGTCCCCCTCGATCAGGTGCGAGTCGGCGGAGACGATGCGGGTACCCGCGGGCCAGGGCTTCCCGGCCTGCTGGGGCCGGCGCTTCGTCGACACGTCGATGGTCTTCTGTTCCGGTATCTCCAGGATGTACTCGTCGTGGACGGGATCGGTGGTTTCCGCCATCTCGCGGC
>JASFLG010000206.1:0-7316 GCA_050118205.1 Pseudomonadales bacterium | reverse complement strand
TGCCGAAGAGCTTGAGCCAGCCGGCTACCTCGTCGAGGCTGCCGACGGCCTGACGGATGGTGGCAAGGAATCCGAGTGCTACCTGTCTCGCGGCCGCGTAACCCTGTTCCGCTGTGACCTCGGCGCCGACCTTGCCGAGGGGCTTCGCCATGGTTCCGTCCGCGGCGAGGGGCACGTGCCCGGCGAGGTAAGCGTGATGGCCTTCGATGCGGATGAGCCGGAACGGCAGATTCGCCGTCTGCATCGGTTGCGGGAGGGTGAGACCGAGCGCTGCCAGGCGTGCTTCAGGAGTGTCAGCCACGAGGGATCCTTGCAGGAGATGGGTCGCCTACTTTAGCCGATTTGCCGGATGGTGCGGACGCGTTGTCCGCCCCGAGCGGACGCGTTGTCCGCCCTGAGCGGACGCGTTGTCCGTTCTGGCCCTTTCCGTGTAGGGTTCGGCCATGAGTGACGAGGCCCGGAAAGTCGAGACGGCAGCAACCCCAGCGGTGCCTGGAGCAGGGCATGGAAAGGCGCTCAAGCGACTCGAGCGCGCGCTTCCGGAGGGTGCCGTGCTTTCCCATCCGGCAGCGCTGAAGCCCTACGAGACGGACGGGCTGACTGCCATTCGCGAGGCGCCCTGGCTGGTCGTGCTTCCGGATACGGAGGCGCAGGTGGCCACCGTGCTCCAGATCTGCCGCGAAGAAGGGATTGCCGTGGTGCCGCGCGGTGCGGGCACCGGGCTGTCCGGCGGTGCGCGGCCCCTGGCCGATGGCGTGCTGCTCGGGCTGTCCAAGCTCGACCGCATTCTGGAGGTCGATCTCGACAATCGGGCCGCACGGGTACAGCCAGGGGTGCGTAATCTGGCGATCAGCGAGAAAGTTGCCGAGCACGGCCTCTACTACGCGCCGGATCCCTCTTCGCAGATCGCCTGTTCCATCGGCGGCAACGTCGCCGAGAATTCCGGTGGCGTGCACTGCCTGAAGTACGGGCTGACCGTGCACAACGTGATCGGGCTCAAGGTGCTCACCCTGGAAGGCGATGCGCTCGTGATCGGCGGACCCGACGGCGATCCGGAGTGTCTCGATCTGCTGGCCCTGTTCTGCGGGTCCGAAGGCCTTCTGGGAGTGGTCACCGAGGTGTGGGTACGCCTGCTGCCCATTCCGGAGGCGAGGCGGGTGCTGCTCGGCGCGTTCCCGGCTCTCGGCGCGGCCGCGGATGCGGTGGCCGCCATCATCGGCGCCGGGCTCATCCCGGCGGGCCTCGAGATGATGGACAAGCTGGCCATCCGGGCAGCGGAAGCATTCGTGCACGCGGGCTACCCGTTGGACGCCGAGGCGATTCTCCTGTGCGAGCTGGACGGGGTGGCCGCGGAGGTGGCGGCCGATGCGCGACTCGTCTCCGGTATTCTGAAGCGGCACGGTGCGAGCGCGGTGCAGGTCGCCGAGACCGAACCGGAACAGGCGCGGCTCTGGCTCGGGCGCAAGGCGGCTTTCCCGGCCGTCGGACGGCTGGCACCGGACTACTACTGCATGGATGGCACCATTCCGCGGGCGAGGCTCGCCGAGGTGCTCGACCGCATCGGCGAGCTCTCGGCGCAGCACGGGCTCGCTGTGGCCAATGTGTTTCACGCCGGCGACGGCAACCTGCACCCGCTGATTCTCTACGACGCCAACGTGCCGGGCGAGCTCGAGCGTGCGGAAGCCTTTGGTGCGCAGATCCTCTCGCTCTGCGTGGCAGCCGGCGGCACCGTGACCGGTGAGCACGGCGTGGGGGTCGAGAAGCTGGATCCCATGTGCAGCCAGTTCGGCGCCGCGGAGCTTGCTCAGTTTTATCGGCTGCGATCGGCGTTCGATCCGGTGGGCCTCATGAATCCGGGCAAGGCCATTCCGACGCTGTCCCGCTGCGCCGAACTGGGCGGCATGCATGTGCATCACGGGCGCGTGCCTTTTCCGCACCTGGAACGGTTCTGAGCTTGAGCGATCAGGGTGACAGGCTCGTCGATGCGGTGCTCTCTGCCCGCTCCGAGGGTCGCAGCGTGGACATCATCGGGAGCGGCAGCAAGGAGTTTCTGGTGCGCACGCCGGAACGGGAACCCGCCGGCCGGCTGCTGTCCACGAGCGAGCATACGGGCATCATCGACTACCGTCCGGACGAGCTCGTCGTCACCGCCCGGACCGGAACCCGCCTGAAGGATCTGCGCCAGACCCTGGCCAGGGAAGGACAGATGCTGCCCTTCGAGGCGCCGGAGTTTCGCGGCCTGGGCACGCTGGGCGGCGCGGTGGCGGCCGGACTGGCCGGGCCCGGACGGCCGTGGCGAGGGGCGGTGCGGGATTCGGTCCTCGGCGTCGTCATGATCAACGGGCTGGGGGAACGGCTCACCTTCGGCGGCCAGGTCATGAAGAACGTGGCCGGATTCGACGTCTCGCGCCTGCAGGCCGGCGCTTTCGGCATGTTCGGCGTGCTGCTCGAGGTCAGTCTCAAGGTGCTGCCGCTGCCTCAGAGCGAAGAGACCCGGGTACTCGAGCTGGGTGCCGCATCGGCCTTGACTCGGCTGCTCGCCTGGTCCCGGCGGCCCGTGCCGGTGAGTGCAACCGCCTGGCACGCAGGCCGGCTTCACGTGCGGCTCTCGGGGGCCGCCCCGGCAGTGCAGAACGCAGCGGCCGAGATCGGTGGCGAAACGGATGATGGCGGGTTCTGGGTAGGTTTGCGGGATCACGCCCTGCCGTTCTTCAGGGCCGGCGAAACGGCCTGTCGCGCCGCCGCGCCGGCGGCGGCGCTTCTCGATGCCGACCAGCTGGTCGAATGGAATGGTGCCCGCCGCTGGACGCGTGCCAAGCGTGAGCCCTTCCAGCCCTTCGGCGCCGGTTACGCCCGCCACCGCTGTCGCGATGCGGGCGGCGATGCGGTTCTGGCGAAATATCAGCAGCGCCTGAAGCAGGCATTCGATCCGGACGGGATCTTCAATCCGGAGCTGACCCATGCAGACCTCGCTGCCTGAGGCGTTTCTCGGCACTCCGGAAGGGCAGCGGGCAGAGGCGATTCTGCGCAGCTGTGTGCACTGCGGCTTCTGCAATGCCACCTGCCCCACCTACCAGCTCCTCGGCGACGAGCTGGATGGTCCCCGCGGCCGCATCTACCTGATCAAGGACATGCTCGAGCGGCAGACCGTGAACCCGGTGGCCGTGCAGCATCTGGATCGCTGCCTGACCTGCCGGGCCTGCGAGACCACCTGTCCCAGCGGCGTGGTGTATGGGGAGCTCGCCGAGATCGGGCGCAACTTCCAGGAAGCCCGCTACCGCCGGGGGCTCATCGAGCGGCTGCAGCGATACTGGCTGCTCAGGGTCGTGCCCAATCCCCGGGCCTTCGCCCGATGGGCCGCCCTCGGCCGGCTTGCCCGTCCCTTTCTGCCCGGGCGCCTGAAACGGCAGATTCCGCCGCGGGTGCGCCATTCGGCCCGACCGGACCCTGAAGTACCGCGCCCGCGGCGCACGGTGCTGCTCCTGGACGGATGCGTGCAGCGCGTCGCGACCCCGGATGTGAACGCGGCGCTCATCCGGCTGCTCGCGGCGCGGAACGTACGCGTGATCCGGTTGCCCGGCGAGGGTTGCTGCGGTGCGCTGGCGCTGCACCTCGGTCACGCCGACCGGGCGCGGACGACCATGCAGGCGAGTCTGGATGCGGTGGCGTCCGTGCTCGACGAGGTCGATGCGGTGGTCTCCACCGCCAGTGGGTGCGGTGTCACGCTGAAGGAGTACGGACGGCTGCTCGCGGACGACCCGCAGCGCGCCCGGCTTGCGGCAGCCTTTCAGGACAAGGTCAGGGACGTGGGTGAGCTTCTCGACGAGCTCGGCGGGTCGTGGCGGCGGGCGGAGACCGCGCGCCGGATCGCGCTGCACGTGCCCTGCACCCTGCAACACGGCCAGCGTCAGGGTGGACACCCGGGCCGGCTGCTCGAGGCGGCTGGTTACGAGCTCCTGCCGGTGGTGGACGCCCACCTCTGCTGCGGCTCGGCGGGCACCTACGCCATTCTGCAGAGCCGGCTCGCCGACGAGCTCGGTGCCAACAAGGTGGCGGCGCTCACCAGCAACGGGCCGGAGCTCATCGCCACCGCAAACGTCGGCTGTCAGCTGCACCTCGACGGGCTGTCGGAGATTCCCGTGCGGCACTGGCTGCAGCTCCTCGCGCCTGACACCGCGGGGGAGGCCGGAGGCTGATGGTCCGGCTGCCTCAGCGGCTGGAGACCGCGCGCCTGCTGCTGCGACTGCCGACCGCCGAGGACGCGGGCCCGCTGAACGCTGCGATCCTCGCCTCGCACGCGGAGCTCAACCGCTGGATGGAGTGGGCTCAGGAGCCGCAGGCGCTCGCCGAGACCCGCTCATTCTGTCAGGAGTCGTTCAGAAGCTGGCGGGAGGAAACCGCCTGCAATCTGCTGATGGTGGAGACACAAAGCGGGGAGATCGTCGGCAGCTGTGGATACCCACGGCTCAACTGGCCGGTGCCCGCCTTCGAGATCGGCTACTGGTGCCGGACGGACCGGGTGGGGCGCGGCTACGTGACGGAGGCCACCTGGGCGCTGACCCGGCATGCTTTCGAGGCGCTGGGCGCGAACCGGGTGGAGATCCGGACGGACGATCTCAACCGGCGCAGCTGGCGGGTTGCCGAGCGGCTCGGTTTCCGGTTGGAAGCCACCCTGCGCAACGAGGTGCGCTCGCCGAACGGCCGCCTGCGTGACACGCGAATCTACGGGGCCATTGCACTGGGTGAGCTCAGCGCACCCCGCCTGCCCGCTGGCGCCTAGATACCCTACCCGCGTGCCGTCTGCCAGCGCCGGCGAATGGCCTGCGCTTCCTCCGTCTCGCCGAGCGCGTCCTTGGCGTCGGCGATGACCAGCCACGCATCCCGTTGCCAGTCGGGCCGGTCGGCAGCGAGGGCCAGAGCCTTGTTTGCATACTGGATGGCGGTTGTCGGGTTGCCGTCGGTCAGCTCGAGGGCCGCGAGGTGCGTCCACAGGTCGGCCCGCCGGGGCTCGATGCGCACGGCCCGCTCCGCGTAGGAGAGCGCTTCGTCGAGTGCCCCGTTCTTTGCAGCCCGTTCGCTCTGCTCGAGCAGCGCCAGGGTCGCCGCGTCGCTGCTAGGCGCCGCGGTGGCGGGGGCGTGTTCTGGCGCGGGCGTCCCGGCCGGCTCCGCCGGCGACGGCGTCTGGCCGGGCGGTGGGGTCGAAGTCGCGCACCCGGCGGTGAGCAGCGCCGCAAGGAGCAGGGCGGGCAGGCCCGGATGGCGGCGGCGTGCTTCGCTCAATTCAGCCACGCTCTGAACTTCCGGCCGAGTCGGTTCGCGACCCGCTTGAGATCGATGCCGCAGCCGGACTTCACGTCATTGTCGGCGTCCGCCGGGAGCGGCACGCTCACCACCTCCGCGCAACCGGCGTTTGCCAGGAGGCCCGTGTCGTACTCGATGGTCTCCCAGTCGTCGCCAGCGGCCGGCAGGGGATGGACGCCGAGCCGGCCGAAAACGTCGTCCCACACCCGCATCGCGCCACCGGCACCGGTCATCCCGGTGGGACGGTTGTCATCGAACCCGACCCACACCACGGCGAGGTGCTGGCTGTCGAAACCGGCGAACCAGCTGTCCCGGTAATCGTCCGAGGTGCCCGTTTTACCTGCCACACCCAGGCGGGAGAAACGGGACGTCTTGCCGGTACCTTTCTCCATGACCACTTCCAGTGCCCGTTCGATCTCGCGGGCGTGGTCGGGCTGAATCTGCTGCTCGAGCTCGAACGGCTCGCGACTCAACGGCTTACCGTGTTCGTCCAGGACGACGACGACGGCTTTCGGAGTCATGGAGAAGCCGCCGCTGGCAAAGGTGCTGTACAGGGAGAGCACCTCGAGCGGGGAGCGGGCTTCGGCACCCAGCAGCAGGGAAGGATAGACGTTGTCCGGCGCTTTGCCGGTGAGCGCGGTGAGGCGCGCTGCGACCTGATCGACACCGAGCGCGAGCCCCAGATTGATCGTCGCCAGGTTCATGGAGTCTCCCATGGCGCGGACCAGCGGCACGGCGCCGTGCACCTCGTTGTCGAAGTTCCTCGGCATCCAGGGTTCGGAACCGCGCAGGGTGAGCGAGACCTCGGCGTCACGGACGGTGCTGCCGAGGTTGTATCCCCGCTCCAGTGCGGTCAGGTAGATGACAGGCTTGATCAGAGACCCGATAGGCCGGCGTGCGTTCAGTGCCCTGTTGAAACCGTTCTCACCGGCTGAGCGGCCCCCGGACAGGGCCTGAATCTCGCCGGTCTGGGTGTCTGCGACCACGACGGCCCCCTGCAGCTCTCCCGGTGGCAGCTCGCGCCGGGTTTCCAGCCGGTCCAGGGTGCGCGACAGCGCTGCCTCCACCGCGTCCTGGGTTCGAGGCGACAGCGTCGTGAACACGCGCATCCCGGCGCCGGTGAGGTCCTCGTCGTCGTAGGTGGTCTTCAGGGAAGTTCTCACCAGATCCATGAACGCCGGGTAGTACGCGCCCCCGCTGCGCGCGCCCTGGACCATGTCGAACGGCCTCGCCACGCTGCGTTCGAGGGTTTTCTCATCGATCAGACCCGCGTCGAACATCTTCGCGAGCACCAGATCCCGGCGCTTGTGGGTCCGCTCCGGGTGCCGGTAGGGATTGTAGAAACTCGGACCGCGGATGATGGCAACCAGGGTTGCGAGCTCCGGGACGTCGAGCTCGGAGAGTGGCCGGTTGAAGTAGAACTGCGCCCCCAGCCCGAACCCGTGCACGGCGCGCTCTCCGTCCTGGCCCAGGTAGATCTCGTTCACGTAGGCGTCCAGGAGTTCCTGCTTGGAGAATTTGAGCTCGAGGATGATGGCCATCGCCAGCTCCTTGAACTTGCGCTCGAACGTCTGCCTGTTTGTCAGGTAGTAGCTCTTGACGAGCTGCTGAGTGAGCGTGCTCCCGCCCTGGCGGATCTCGCCGGACGTGAGGTTCACCCACGCGGCACGTGCGATGCCCATGGGGTCGAAACCGAGATGATGCTCGAAGTTGCTGTCCTCCACGGCGATCAGCGCCCCGGTCAGCAGCTCGGGTATCTGATCCGGCTCGAGCACCAGTCGGTCCTCCCCGTGACTCGGGAAGAAGTTCCCGATGTTCAATGGATCGAGCCGGATCAGCGGAACGGGACGTCCGCTCTCGTCGGTGATCGCCGAGATGCCTCGATCGCCGAATGCGAGCCGGACGCGCTGGCTGTCCCGGTGCATCTCCGGAAAGTCGAAGGCCCGCAGGTAGACGTCCAGCATTCTGTCCCGCCGCGCGTAGGTGCCCGGTGCCGCGAGGTTTGCGTGGGGCGT
>JASFLG010000205.1:0-7355 GCA_050118205.1 Pseudomonadales bacterium | reverse complement strand
GACGGCGTCGGTGTTCGATCACCTGGTGGATCCGTTCGAGTTTCCGTTCTTCGCGTTCACGAATCGCACGCCGGTCTACACGGACAGCCAGGGGCGGTTCCGCTTCGTCAGGGAGAAAGGCGCGGGTCTGTACGTCACCGTGGAGGTGCCGGGCTGGGCGCCGGTGACCTCGCCGCGCCAGCTGTTCGTCTACGCGGAGGTGCTGGAACCCACCCTGCCGCTGCCCACGACGGCGACCGCCCCGGCCGAGTTCATCTTCGAGGAGCGCCCGCCGGAGGCAGAGCTCAGGCCCATTCACACCGGTGCCCTGCCGCTCACCGACGACGGCGTTCCGCTGGAGGTGTCCCTGCGCACGGTGGCCCCCTATGGGGTGGAACCCGGCACGGGCGATGCCATCATCGCCTGCAACCGAACGCTGGAAGACGCCACTCCCGAGGCCCGCTTCGACTGGTGGTGCGAGCTCACCATTCCAGGCGGGGGCGTGCAGCCGTTCCAGATCCGCATGGACCGGGCGCCGGAGACCGGCTATCAGGAGACGGGCCGGCTCGAGTACAGCACCCTGGACGAGGACTGGGACGACCGGGCAGACCGGGATCTGATCATCCGCTTCGCCGACGGCAACTACGGCTTCGTGCGCGTGTCCATGCGCATGGACGGTGACTTCTACGTGGCCTTCGACGGCGTCTGGAACCCGACCGGATCGACCTGGCTGGATTGAGTCACCGCCTGCCCGCTTCCGTCAGGGGGTGTACCAGATGGGCGAGGTGTAGGCCCGCTTCTGGTGCGTGGGCTCGACGCCCTACGGCAGCGCCACCCCGAAGAAGGCCGCATCGTATGTGGTCCAGCGCGGCGTCGGGATCTCCAGCACGCGCACGTAGGCGAAGGCGCGCTGATTCGGATCGACCGGCTGTGCCGCATTGCCGGTTGCTGGCGCACACCGGCATGATCGCGCTGCCGGCACCTTCGCCGCGCGACGCGACTTCTGCCGCCGTCTGGAGTAGCGTGGGGCGAACACTCACCGTGAAGGGAGACTCACCATGAGAATCGCCACAACCGTTGCCTTCGTCGTGTTTCTGATCGCCGGCCAGCCCGCCGGCGCGGACGAGTCCGCCGCCCCCACCCTGGCCGGCATCCTCCTGACGATGCAGCACTTCCCGAGCGATGAGCAGAAAGCCACGCTGGAAGGGATCGCCGCCGATGACCAGGCCGACAAGGACCTTCGGATCATCGCCGGCGCCGTCAGCAACGTCGAACATCAGGTGCCCGACGACGAGCGGGCCGCCCTGCAGGCCATCGTGGACGACCCGTCTGCGAGCGCGGCCGCGAAGACGCTCGCGGCGGCGGCCCTGCGCTTCAAGCACCAGCTGGCTCCCGAGGACAAGTCCGCATTGCAGGCGTTGAGCGGCTAAACCGCGGGAACGCAGCCCGCCGTTGCCGCGCTTCAGGAACCCGTCTCTACACGCCGCCGGGGATCGCGGACCTTCAACTGCACCATCAGACCACCGGCCGCGAGAAACGCAACGGCAACGGCAAACACGGCGTGGTAGCCGAAGCTCGCAGCAATGAAGCCGCCCGCCAGGGGTCCGATCGAGCCCATGAACTCCGAGGCCGTGTTCGCGACCGCGATCCGCGCCGGCAGGTCCTCGCGGCGCCCGAACTCGAGCGTCAGGTTGACGGAAGCATTCTGGAAGCCCTGGACTGCAGCACCGACCGCTGCGAATACCGCGACCGTCAGCGCAACGCCACTCGACACGAGCAGGGTGCAGGTCGCGAGTATCCAGACGCCGGTCGCGCTCAGGAAGACGAGCCGGAACCCGTAGCGGTCACCCAGGGCGCCCCAGAGCAGATTCGACACGGTGCCGGCGATCGTGAAGGCAATGGTCGTGAGTGCCAGATTGGCCCCCGAGAGCTGCATGCTCGTCCCGGCGTAGACCACGTAAAAGGGCAAGGCCATGCGCCCGGTATTGGCCAGCGCCCGGGCAAGCAAGTAGCGCGCGAAATCCGGATCGTCGCGCAGCAGCGCCGGCAACTCGCGCAGGCGGGTTGCGACCGACGACTTGCTGCGCAGGACCGGCGGTGCCGGCTCCTTCATGAAGAGCAGCATCAGCAGGCCGCACATGGTGAGCACGAACGCCAGGATGAAGGTATGTGAGTAGCCGGCGATGTCCGGTGAATCGCCGAGAAAGTACTCTCCGGCCGTGTAAGCCACTGCCGCGGAGGTGATCCCGGCGAGGAAGTTGCGCAGGCCTGTGAGTCGACCCCGCTTGGAGACGGGGATCACCTTGGACATCAGAAAATTGAACAGCACCCCCTGCACCCCCTGGAAGAGCCCGAACAGGACAAGCGACGCAAAGATGCCGGCCAGCGCCAGATCCGGTGGCAGCAGCAGACCCGACAGCGCAATCCCAAGCACGGACAGACGCATGGCCGTGCCGATCACCATCCCGACGGGCAGAACCTTGGGGCGATGCTCTATGAGGGTGGCACCGAAGAACGGGGTGATCATCATGCCGAGCGACTGCACCGCCAACGCCGCGCCCACCGCGACGTTGGAGCCGCCCGACAGCATGAGCACGTAGGCGGGCAGAAACGTCGGCGCATTGACCAGTCGAAATCCCGTCTGGCCCAGCATTCCGTGCAGCAGGTGCGCAGTGAAGTTACGCGTCAGGTTGCGATGCACCGTGACCTCGAAGCGGCGCTCGGCGCGCCGGGCCTGTGCTTCCGGGGTCCTCACGATGATCGGAGTTCCAGAGCTTGGAGGGACTCTTTTCTCAGGGCGTGCTCCCGGTCAGCGGTCATCGAACCGGACTACACTGTAGCCATAGCGAACCACTAGGCAAGCAGATGAAGGACGCTCCTGTCTTCCTGATCTTCGGTGAATCCCATCTCGTCGCGCTCGGATTGATTCTGTTAGCAGCCGTCGGAATGTTCACAGTCTCACCGGCTACGAAGCCAGGTTGGCTGCCGAGGACCATGGCGCTGGTTTTGCTGCTGCTGGTGGTGCTGAAGCCGATTCTCTTCATCAACATCTACGATGAACCGTGGGGCCGCAGCCTGCCGCTGGACCTTTGCCGCATCAACGAGTTCCTGTGCATCTACATGCTGCTCGCAAGGAGCTATGGCGCGTTTGAGGTTGCCTACTTTCTGATGATCGGTTCAGTGAGCGCGCTGCTCATGCCTGACCTGCATTTCGGTTTCCGGGACCCTCGATTCGTGCTGTTTTTCGTCAGCCACGGAATTGCCGTGCTGGCTGTGCTCTATGCCATCGTCGGCTACGGGTTTCGACCCACGCTACGCTCGGTCAAACGCGTGCTCATCTTTCTGGGCACCTACACGCTGATCATTGCGGGGCTCAATCTGGTGCTGGATGCCAACTATCTGTTCCTGCGTGAAAAGCCCGCGGGTGCTTCGGTGCTCGACTACATGGGACCCTGGCCGGTCTACGTGATCGCGTTGTTTGGCCTGGCGATCGCCCTGTGTCTGTTGTGCTACCTGCCCTTTGCCAACTGGCGCGGGCACCACGAGCGGAACAAGCAATAGACGATATCTTCCGGCGCTCGGGTAGAGATCGAGGCGGCGGGCACGACGGTCGCGTGCTGCCGACACCCTGATGGGAAGAGCAAGGCCAGATCGCCCTGCCATGTGCGTCTACCGCACCGGGCGTATTATCCTAGTCGCGCAACTTCACGAGCATCGACCATTCAGCACCCGGTTGGCCAGGAGCAAATGCAGAAGGATCTCCCCGAACATGGAGCGATGGCGAATTGCAGCCCGCGCCAGAATCACCTGCTGGGTGCCCTACCCACCGCCGAGTACGATCGTGTAGCGAAAAACCTTGAGCTGATAACGGTGAATCTCGGTGATGTTCTGTACGAGCCAGGCGCCAAGCTGGATCACGTCTACTTCCCGACGACCTCGATCATGTCTCTTCTGTACGTGATGGCCAACGGCGCTTCCGCCGAAATCGCCATTGTCGGCAATGAAGGTATCCTTGGGATCTCTTTGTTCATGGGTGGCGACACCACCCCGAGCTGGGCGGTCGTGCAGAGTGCGGGGTACGCGTACCGGCTGAAAGGCGAACTGCTGAAAGAAGAATTCGGCTTGTTTGGCCCCACAATGGAGTTGTTGCTCCGTTACACCCAGGCATTGATTACCCAGATGGCCCAGACCGCGGTCTGCAACCGTCACCACACGATCGATCAGCAGCTGTGCCGGCGGTTGCTCCTGAGTCTTGATCGGCTGCCGGCGAACGAGCTATCGATGACCCAGGAGCTGATCGCCAACATGCTCGGGGTGCGCCGTGAGGGCGTCACCGAGGCCGCGGGATCGCTCCAGAAAGACGGGCTCATACGCTACCGGCGCGGCAAGATCACGGTCCTGGATCGCCCGGGACTGGAGAACCGATGCTGTGAATGCTACCAGGTCGTCAAGGACGAGTTCGATCGGCTTCTGCCTTGGCGCCGCAGCACGCAGGCAACGACCACCGCGTCCACCTTCTCCTGATGACCTTCCATCTCGATTGGTACGGTGGCGCGCAGACCGTGGGCATATTCATGCTCTATCCTCGGACGATGACATCCAGCCGGCATCAACCGGGAGTGAATCGACTGCTCGCCGCGCTCCCGGAGCGTGATCGGCGGCACTTTCTGGCCGCAGGCGATTCAGTACCGCTTGCTGGCGGTGAAACGCTTCATCATTCGGGCAGGCTAAACCGGGTTTACTTTCCGACGAGCGGGTTCATCTCGCTGAGAATGACCGTCCACCCCGGAGCATCACTCGAGGTCGGCCTGATTGGCAACGAAGGAGCGTGTGGGTTCGAACTTGCGCTGGGAATTCACCGGTCTACAGTGCGGGCTGTTGTGCAAGGTTCGGGATCAGCCCTGCGGCTTACCGCTGCGTCGTTCCGATATCAGCTCTCGGCCAGCGCAACTCTCGCCCGGATGATGGATCGCTATGTTCACGTTCACCTGAATCAGCTCGCGCAGCTGGCGGTCTGTACCCGCTTCCACGTCGTCGAGGAGCGCCTGGCGCGCTGGCTGCTGATGACGCAGGACCGCGCGCACTCCGCAACCTTCTACCTTACCCACCAGTTGCTCGGTTCGATTCTCGGAGTCCGCAGGGTCGGCATCACCAAGGCCGCCGGCACGCTGCAGGACAGGGGTCTGATCGAGTACAGCCGCGGCAGGATCACGGTGCTGAACCGGGGTGGGCTCAAGGCTGCCTCGTGCAGCTGCTACGATGCGGACTGCAGTTTCTACGAGAAGGTTTTCGACTGAGAGCGCCGGCGGCGGTCGGTTCCGTCGCGTACAAACTGATCGGCGTGGATCCGTCTACTGACTGACTGGGAACGTTCAGCGTCACGCCGGTCGCGGTGGGTGCCTATGTACGCTGGCGTACAGACTCCGATCGAGTACCACCCTACCCTCAAATCATCTTGGAACCAGACCCTCGCCCGGTTCCTACCCCAGAATCAGAACACGAGGATTCAATGCCATCCGGCCACGGCAACGATGGACCAGACGGTCCGTGGGGCAGCAGAAACACGCCGCCCGATCTCGACGACCTCATTCGACAGTGGCAGGCTCGGCTCAAGGAGTTGCTGCCACGCGGTGGCCCGAGCAGCCTGATCGCCCTTGCGCTGGTGGTTGCGGGTGCCCTCCTCGCATGGACCTCCTACTACACCGTGCCAAGCGATTCGGTCGCGGTCGTGCAACGCTTCGGCAAGTACCTGAAAGACGTCCCGGCGGGGTTGCACTTCAAGCTGCCGCTGGGCATCGACACGGCGACCCTCGTTCCTGTCAAACGACAGTTGAAGCAGGAATTCGGCTTCGCCACCCCCGGCGCCCGGGATCCATACCAGACGAGTCGTGAAGGCAGGCAGGACACGAAGCGCGAAACCGAGATGGTGACGGGAGATCTGAACGCCGCGCTGGTGGAGTGGGTGGTTCAGTACCGTATCTCCGACCCCGTGAAGTTTCTCTTCGAGGTCCGGGAACCGAGCGAAACGCTGCGCTATGTGTCCGAATCCGTCATGCGCGAGGTCGTCGGCGACCGAACGGTCGACGAGGTCATCACCATCGGAAGACAGGAAATCGAATCCGAAGCGCTGACCAAGATGCAGGCACTCTCCAGCAAGTACGTCATGGGCATCAGCATCGACCAGGTACAGTTGAAAAACATCAATCCCCCCGAGCCGGTCCAGGAGTCGTTCAACGAGGTCAACCAGGCTCAGCAGGAAAAGGAAAAGCTGATCAACGAGGCCCGCCGCGACTACAACAAGGTAATCCCCCTGGCGGAGGGCGAGAAGGACCAGCGCATTCGCGAGGCGGACGGCTATCGACTCAAACGGATCAACGAAGCGGAAGGTGACGCCGCCAGGTTCAGAGCCCTGCTCACCGAGTACGAGAAGGCACCGGAGGTCACCCGTCGCCGTATCTACATTGAAACCCTGCAGAGCATCCTGCCGGCAATACGAGACAAGATCATCATCGACAAACAGACCCAGGGGATACTGCCACTGCTGAACCTCGATACCCAGAACAAGGTCGACGCGCCATGAGCAGATGGATACAGGTCACCCTTCTGACGCTCTTCGCCATCGGAGGCTTTCTCGCGATGAGCTCCATCTACACGGTGAGCGAGGTCGAGCAGATGATCATCACCCAGTTCGGCAAACCCGTTGGCGAGCCGGTGACGTCCGCCGGCCTCAAGGTCAAGGTGCCCTTCATCCAGGAAGTGAATCCGATCGACAAACGGGTGCTGGAGTGGGACGGAAGCCCATCAGATATGCCGACCAAGGACAAGCTCTACATCTCGGTCGACCTCTTCGCCCGTTGGCGGATTACCGATCCGCTGCAGTATTTTCTGCGACTACGTGACGAGCGCAGCGCCCAGTCGCGCCTGGACGACATCCTCGGCAGCGAAACGCGCAATGCCGTTGCCAAGCACGAGCTGATCGAGATCATCCGCACCACCAAGGACCGGGTGCCGCTGCGCGACGCCCTTCTGACCGACGCCGAGAAGGATCTCGATATGGGCTCGCTGGTACCCATACAGAAAGGGCGCCAGCTCGTGGAGCGTGAAATCTTTACTGCCGCCGCCGAAAAGGTCCAGGTCTTCGGCATCGAGTTGCTCGATATCCGATTCAAGCGGATCAACTACAACGAAAGCGTGCGACCGAAGATCTACGATCGGATGATCAGTGAACGCCGCCAGATCGCCGAACGCTTCCTGTCCGAGGGGAACGGTGAGGCTGCCAGGATCCGCGGGAATCGGGTGCGGGATCTGAACAAGATCCAGTCGGAGGCCTACCGGCAGGTCGAGGAGATCCGTGGCATCGCCGATGCCAAAGCGAC
>JASFLG010000204.1:0-7358 GCA_050118205.1 Pseudomonadales bacterium | reverse complement strand
TGCGGCAGACCGTAGAACCGCTGCATGACGAACCAGCGTCGATCCGGTTCCGCTGCCAGAAACAGCATGCGGTTCAGGAATCGCCAGAAGGACTGGGCGGACCAGTGCGCGCGTGCACGCGCTTCCACCAGCGCGCGGACCGTCGGCGTGTCCAGCGTCCCCGCCTCCGCGATCAGATCCGCCGTCCGCACGGCTTCGGCAAACGAGTAGCCGGTGGTCGCGTGAAACAGCGCCGCGCGCAACCCGATACGCGGCACCTCGCCCGCCGCGCGCCAGAATGCGTCCATGTCGCCACCCAGGGTGATGGGTAGAGAGCCCCGCTCCTCGCGGAGGGTCTCGACCACCGTCCAGTCCTGCTCGGTGGCGTAATCGCGGATCGCCTGTGTATCCGCCCTGCTGTCGATCTCGGGCGTGCTGCTGTAGCGCGTGTCCTCGACCAGCACTTCCCGGGGTCCCGTCGGCAGCGTGTACACGAAACGGTAGTCACCATTCTGGGGCACGGTCGCGTCCATGATCACCGGGCCCGCGAGCCCGTGGTCCTCCGCGAGAGAGAGCACCAGACCGGTGAACTTCTGAAAGCCGAGCATCAGGTGCGGGCTCGGTTCCGGCCCCCGCCCGTCGATGATGCAGCGTCCCTCGATGCGCTCACCGCCTGCGAGGCCGATGCTCTGCGCGGAGACAGACTTCACCGGGGTCCTAAGCTGCACGCAGTCTCCCAGGGCGCCCATCATGAACGTGTGAAAGAAATCCGAGTCGGTGGAGCAGTAGCCGGTCGTCAGCGTTCGCTCGAGCGCCGGAAAACGCACCTCGTAAGAGGACCAGCGACGCAGGATCAGGGGCTCAATCCAGTCGAGCTGAGCCTCGGTGAGGTCGGTCGAGAAGAACGACCAGGTGTGATTGCCGCCGAGGCTGCCGGCGCCCTCGACGATCAGCAGCTTCAGATGCGGGTGACGCTGACGCAGCCTGTAGGCGGTCAGACAGCTGGCCAGCCCGCCCCCGGCGAAGATCACGTCGTACATCGGGACCCGGTTCCTCCTGCTGCGCCGCACTTTGGGCTACACTGCCCGCGCCATTGTACTTGAGTCGGGATTTTCTCAGGGCCGGGATGGATCTTTTGTTACACATTTCGCCAGGTAAGCTGCTCATCACTTTTCTGGCCCTGACCGCCATCATCGCGGCCCGCTATTTTCTCATCTCTGGCCTGTTCTACTGGCTGCTCTGGAAGCGCCCGCCGGATCGGGTCAAGGCGATCAAGCTGATGGCGGGCAATCCACGGCCCGGCGCCGTGGCCATGGAGATCCGCTGGTCGCTGATCTCGTCCTTCATCTATGCCGCGCCCGCGGCGGTGGTGCTGGAGCTCTGGCAGCTCGGCGGTACGGCCATCTACAACGATGTTTCCGAGTACCCGCTGTGGTACGTCCCGGTGAGTATCGGCATTTATCTCTTTCTACACGATACCTACTTCTACTGGACGCACCGGCTCATGCATCTGAAGTCGCTGTTTCCGATCATGCATCGTGTGCATCACCTTTCCCGCCCGCCCACACCCTGGGCGGCCTTCTCGTTTCACCCCTGGGAATCCGTCCTGGGCGCCGTGTTTCTGCCGGCGCTCGCTCTGCTGGTCCCCATCCACGTCGGGGCGATTCTCTTCATCCTGACGATCATGACCCTCGCTGCCGTGTTCAACCACTCGGGCTACGAGGTGTTTCCGAAGTGGTGGCTGCGCGGCCCGCCGGGCCGTCACCTGATTACCGCGGCCCACCACGATCTGCACCACAAGCACTTCGACTGCAACTACGCGCTCTACTTCCGGTTCTGGGACAAGCTGATGAAGACCGACATCATGGAGTCCGAGTACGAGTTCCTGGAGGTACCCCAACGCAGGGCAGGAAACGCCGCCTGAGCCGCCGGCAGGTATCCGCGGGTCTGCTATTCTCACGGTTGTGATGGCCGTACGGGGGCGGGACCGGGGCGGGAATCAGCGCCGGTGACACGAATGAAGCGCGCGCTCAAGATCGCTGCGGTGGCGTTCGTTGGCCTGATCGTGGTCATCGCCATGGCGCTCGGAGCCTGCCTCTTCTACCCCAGGTCGATCGTTCCGGTCGCCGCCTGGGCGAGCGAGTATTTTCTCGACCGCACCCTGGCCATCGAGGGCGAGGTCACGATCACGCTCTCTCTCGCACCCCGAATCAGCGCCTCGGGTATCCGCTTCGGGAACGCCGCCGGCACCACGCAGCCCCACATGGCCACCGCCGAGTACGCGATGATGCAGATCGATCTTCGCGAGCTCCTCGACCGTCGGGTGCACCTGCTCGATCTGGATCTCCGCCAGGCCGAGCTCTGGCTGGAGGACCCCGTGGACGGCGCCCCGAACTGGAGGTTCGGCGATACCGATACGGGCCCCGACGAAGGCGCGGGCTGGTCGTTGCTCGTCGAGGGCCTCACCATCAACCACGCCGCCATTCATGCGCAGATCGGAGAGCTCGCGCCGATAGAGATCGAGATCCCCCGACTGACCGAGGAAACGGGCGCGTCCCGGAACCTGGTCCTCGAGGGCGAGGGTCGCCTGAACGGCGAACCCTGGCAGCTGCACGGCAGCGTGGGTCCGTTCGATGAGCTGCTCGCCGCGGGACGCGTGTCCCTGGATGCAACCATGGTCCTGTCGCGGGCCGACCTGCAGGCCCGGGGCACCATCGGTAACCTCGGCCAGCTCACCGATCTGGACCTCGAGGTCGACGTGCAGGCACCGGACGCGCTGCTCCTCGGCGAGATCTTTCGGATGCCGGACGTGTTCCGGAAGGACATCGCGCTGAGCGGCCGGATCAAACCGTCCGGTGATACGCACCGCGTCTCGGTCCAGGGTCACGTATCGGGATTCGAGATCGCGGTTTCCGGGACGCTCGCGGATGTCGCCGGGCTGGACGGCTGGGACGGCACCTTCGATGTCAGCGGTCCGGACACCGCCGTCATCGCCCGGGCGTTCCAGATCACCGGGCTGCCCGGCGGCGCCTTCCGGATTCGCGGTGGACTGCACCGCGACGGCGGCGACCTGGATCTGACCGGGGTCGATATCACCACGCCGCACGTGCACGGGACCCTGGCGGCGGATTTCCTGGACTTTCCGCACCGGCAGGGCGCCGTTGCCAGATTGACCCTGTCCGGCAGCGATATCAGCGAGTTCCGAGATCTGCTGCGGCTGCCGGCGCTACCCTCCGGCGCACCCTTCGAGCTCGATGTCTCGCTGGAAGCGGCCGACCCCGCGACACTCGGCGTGAAGCTGACGGTGGCGGACCATCACCTCAGCGCGACCGGTCCGCTGGGCGAGTACCCCGACTTCAACGGAACCCGTCTCGTCACGACGCTCGAGGGCAGCGACGTCTCCGAGCTCGCCCGCATCGCCGGCCTCGAGGACGCCATCGCGCACCCCTACCAGGCCCGGGCCGTGCTCGCGATTGCGGACGGTGCTCTGACCGCTTCGGAGATCGGCGTGGACGCCGATCCGCTTCACGTTCAGGGCAATGTGACCCTCCCCCATTTCGAACGCCCCGGCCCGGTCGGCTTTGATGGGCACCTCACCCTCACCGATCTGGCGCTGGCCGGTCGTCATCTGGGCGTGCAGGGCCTGCCTGCCCGCCGGGTCGATGCCGACGTGAAAGGACGCTGGCAGCGCTCGGGGCTGCAGCTCGACCGGAGCGCCGGCCAGCTGGGCGATGTGTCGTTTCGCCTGTCGGGGAACCTCGGCCGGCTCTCGGGTCCCGCCGGCATCGATCTGGACCTCTCTGCGAGCGGGCCGGATGTGAACGAGCTGTTCCTGCGTGCACCGCCGGATGTCTCTTCTGCCATCCCTTTCGAGCTCTCCACCCGGATCAGAGGCGTGGATGACGCGATCGACCTGATCGGGCTCGAGCTCAGCGCCGAAGGCGGCGAGCTGATGCTGGACGGTCGGGTGAGCCTGGCGGAAGGTGCGGTGGGAAGCCGCATGAAGGTGAGCGGACACGGCCTGCACCTCGACCGCGTGCTGCCCGCGTTACCGCGCTACGTGCCGCCAGACCGACCCTGGCGCGCGGCGGGCACGGTAAGCCTGCCCGCCGCGGGCAAGCTCCAGATCGACGCCGCTCATCTCGAGGTCGGCTCGATCCGGCTTGATGCCTCCGGTGTGCTCGACGCAAGCGATCAATCCGCGACAAGCCTGACGCTCTCCGCGCGAGGGGACTCGATCCGCGAGCTCGGACAGTACGGCGACCTTGTGCTGCCACCGCACGGCTTCGACCTCGTCATCGATCTGGAAGGCTCGCCCGATACGATCCGCATCAGCAGCCTGGCCGCACACTTGGGCGACAGCGACCTGCAGGCGGAGGGGTCACTGGATCTCAGCGGGAAGCCGCGAATCGTGCTGAGGGGAGAATCATCGGTTCTGAAGATCGACGACTTCCAGCACGCCATCTTCGGCAATCTCGAAGACGACACCGGCACCAAGCGAACGCGCCTGTTTCCCGACACGCCGATCAACCTGGAGGAGCTCGCCCGGCGCGACTGGGACGTGGCCATCGACGTGGGCAATTTCCGCGGTCGGCGCGCGAGCCTGGAGGACGTGGACCTCGCGTTCACCGTACGCGACGGCACATTGGACCTCGAGCGAATCCGCTACAAGGACGACCAGGGTTCGTTCAACGCCAAGGCGACGATTCGGCCGCTCCCGGATCAACCCGGGCAGGCGGGCCTCGAGCTCAGGCTGACCGGAGAGAACGCCAACCTTGGCCTGTTCGTCTCACCCGACCAGCCACCAGAAACGATCCCACGCTATGACCTGAACGTGTCCATTTCCGGCGCGGGCAGCACGATCGCCGAGCTGGCCGGAAGCCTGAACGGTGACGTGCTGGTGTCATCGGACGGCGGCCAGATCAACAACAACCTACTGAACACCTACGGCGGGGACTTCCTGACCAACGTGCTGAACGTGTTGAACCCGTTCACGAAGAGCGAACCGTTCATGCCCGTGCAGTGCATGGTGCTGAACGCCGGACTGGAGAACGGCAGGCTGACGCTCGAGCCTGGATTCGTGCTGCGTACGCAGCGGCTCAACATGTTCGTGCTCGGCAGTGTCGATCTGAAGGCGGAGAAGCTGAACCTGTCGCTGGTTACCCAGGCCCGGCGTGGCATCGGTATCAGCGCGGCCACCCTCACCAATCCCTACTTCAAGATCGGAGGGACGCTGGTCGAGCCGAAGCTGGAGCTCGACCCGCAGAGTGCCGCCCTGGCCGCCGGTGTTGCCACCGCAACTGCCGGGCTTTCGATCATCGTGAAGGGCGTATGGTCCCGGTTGATGGGTGAGAACAACCCATGCCCTCGGTTCCTCGACTATCAGCGCAAGGACAGATCGAAGGGCTCCTGATCCAAGTGCCGGAATCAGGCATCGCGCCCGTCCGACCGGCGCCGCCGGAGCACATCCTGGAGCGCAAACATGAGCACTGCCGTGGACACACCGATCATCAGCACGCCATTCATGGCCTCCAGCGGTCCAAGCACGCGATACGTCTCTGACATCACGATATCGCCATACCCCAGCGTCGCGAAGTTGACCACCGAGTGATAGAAGGCTTCCGCCAGCCCGTCGAACTCACCGAGCAGCATGAACAGCACGGCCCAGACCGCCGCCTGCGCGACGTTACCCAGCACGAGCAGAACCATGACGCCACAGATCACGGCCATTCCGGCCAGGAATCTCGTTCCGTCGATGCGCTCGCTCCGCGGCAGATAGAACCTGAGGACGAGCAGCAGGAGCAGCGCCTGCACGACCAGACAGACGACCATGACCGAAACGCCAAGCAGCACATTCATCATGCGCCTGCCCCGGTCGCCGCGCCCGCCGGCGTCGGTGGGGTGGCACGGCGTGTACGCAGATGCTCGAGAAACACGATGGCAATCCAGGCATACACCGTCACCCCGATGAACAGGCTCATCCGTACGGCAAAGCCCTGGTAGACGTCCTTTCCATTGGCGGTGTCCTGCACCGCCGAGCCGAGCAGGATGAGCATGGTGACAATCACGTTCTGCCAGAACGAAGGCGGATGTCGGCTCGGCGTCACCTGATACAGCCGGGCCGAGAGAATCAGCCCGAAGAGCAGCATCCAAAGTGTGAACATCCAGAGGTTGGTGCTGACCCCGAGCGCAAACCAGAAAAGGATCGCAAGAATCCCTGCCACGAACGTGGAGCCGAGCAGCTCCCTTCCGGCACCCCGCAGATCGATCATCGAAGCCTGCTGCCCGAGCGTTACCGACTTCATGATCACAGGGAGGTACAGCGCCGGGTTGGTGAGCGCGAGGAGATAGGCCGGCACCACCACCAGCGTGGCCCGGAGTGCCAGCCACGTGCCGGATGGCAGACCCGCCTGCGCCTCTGTCGCCGGTGCCGCTTCCGTCGTCTGCCCGTCCTCCGGAAACCACGGATACACGAGCCACTGACAGACCACCACGATGACCAGGGCGAACACGAGCGTGTGGATGACCGTCACGGCGAGCAGGTGGCTCACGCTCCCGGCCACCGACACCATGGTGATGCCCATGATGAGCAGGGTGGCGATCGGTCCCCGGCCGAGATTCAGGCCGAGGTAGTTGCTCAGGTAGATGCCCACGGCCGCCATGAGCACCGCAGTGAGCGGATACTGCTGCAGAAACGGCACAAGCAGGATACCCAGCCCCATGGTCAGGATCACCCCCACCGCCAGGCCGGCGAGCGCCCGGGGTCCTCTGGGCGGCGCCGGCGGCGCCGTGAGGATCAGCGCGAAGATCGGCACGATGAAAGGCAGCGGAATGCCCATGCCGTAGGCCACCGCCAGCGACAGAGCCATCACCGCGCCCAGCCGGAACACCCGGCGCGCTGCCAGAGGCATTCGTTCGAGATGTGGTTCAGTAGGCATAGGACAGCCAGCTGGCCAGGCGAATGAACAGGCTGCCGAGGAAGTTCAGCAACCCGTGGCCCTTCGTGTACGCCATAACCGATGCCTGGCCGCCAATGCGCAGCTGCCGGGCCAGCTCGGGTCCCTGCGCGAGATCGAAGTCGACGATGACCGCGAAACGTTGCGACTGACGCAGAAAGTCCCGGTCGTTCTGAATCGTCGGCAGGGTTCCCGGCTTCGTCGGCGGGCTGCCCGAGCTCACACCGAGACCGACGCTTCGCACCCGACCGCTGAACACCTTTCCGGGCAGCACGTCGAAAACGATGGCGACCTCGGTCCCTTCCCGAATGTGACCGAGGTTGTTCTCCGTAAACTCGGCGGTCACCCACAGATCGTGCACCGCGATCAGCGTCATCACCGGCGTGCCGGTGCCGGCATACTGACCGACGTCGGCGCGCAGAT
>JASFLG010000203.1:0-7363 GCA_050118205.1 Pseudomonadales bacterium | reverse complement strand
TTCCAGGGCGTCTGCTTGCCCAACAAGCCAGTGTATGGCCCGCAACCGCCGCGTGAGCGCAACTACAACCTGCCGGAGTTCGACCCGATCTGGGCAGCGTTGCAGGAAACAGATATGCCAGCGACCTTCCATGTCAGTACCGGGCGCAACCCGACTACCGCACGCGGGCCGGGCGGCGCCGTCGCCAACTACGTGGCTCACTGCTGTACGACAAATGTCGAACCGCTGACCCTGATGTGCGCATCCGGTATCTGCGAGCGTTTCCCTCAACTGCGTTTTGCCGTGGTGGAGTCCGGCATCGGCTGGGTCCCCTGGTCGCTGGAAGCGATGGATGAGGCCTACCGCAAGCACCACATGTGGGCGAAACCGAAGCTACCGGAACTGCCGAGCACGTATTTCCGCCGGCAGGGTTATGCAACCTTCGGCGAGGATCGCCCCGGGCTTGCCATCGCCGCCGAGTTCGACCTGGTCGACAACTTCTGCTGGGCCAGTGACTACCCGCACCCGGAAGGTTCATGGCCCCATTCGCCTGAAGCTATCGAGCGCCAGATGGGGCGCCTCAACGATGACGAGCGGGCAAAGATCCTCGGCGGCAATGCTGCGCGATTGCTGGGTATCAAGCTACCCCACGCCTAGAAAATCAGAGCCTTAACACAGAACGACCGGAGTTCAACGCGCCGCGGTAGGGCACCAAGGTGTGTTCTGCTCGAACCACGCCACCAGCGCATCGCTGACCTCCGGCCCTTGCCGGGTGGCGGCCAGCGAAGTCTCCACCGGTTCCGGCTGTGCGTGCTGTACGCGTGCCTTCCGGCCCTGTGTAGTAGTGGGCAGCGCCTTTCACCAGGTGCAACCGTTTCCTGTCGTGCCCGACCGCCTCATAGAGACGGTGGTATGACTGGGCGGACAGGCGTCATCAGTGCGCTTGGCGTCTTTCGAGCAAGCAGTCTGCTTCAGCAGCCACATCGTGACTCTCGAAACCACCATATGTGAAAATCGGTGTCTGACACCAGCGCTAGTCGTGTTCCTCCAGCGGCGAGAGCATTCGCAGCACGAGGATGAAGACGATGAAAAACCCGCCGATAAAGAAGGCGACCAGGATGACCGGGTTTATCTGCTTCAGCGAAATGTTGCACAGCACGGTGAGATACTCTCCGCCGCCTCCCTTGCATTTCTTCGGCGGCTGCTTTGACGGTTTCAGGCGCTTGGTCTCGACGATTCTCCCGTCCTTCAGGGTGTAGTCTCCGAACTTCCCTGAATAGCCGCTCAATTTTCTTGAACCCCCGGAACCGCCGTACTTGCTACCCCCGAGCCCAGGGCCGAGCATCGCCTTCGTGGCGCCATCCTGCGGCGAGATGGCCCACCACGTATCGACCGTCGATCGCTCGCCATCGACGTGCACCACGGCCCGGCCTGCCTCGAGATCCTGAACGAGCCGCGCCGGGTAATTCAGCTTCGCGTCCAGATCGCCGACGCTCTCCAGCACCACCGCATGACGGCCTGCGTCGTTGAACGCGCTTTCCACCGCCTCCGGATCGTAGCCCGAAGCCGCGGCGGCCGACTGGATCGCGCTGGTCTCGAGCGCTGACTGCAATACGCCGTACCAGATCTTGCGTTCGGCAAGCTCGCGATCCGACGCGCCGGCGGACACCACCTGCACGTCATCGAGCAACAGGTCGATCGACTGTTCGGTCACGACATCGTCGCCCTGCTGCAGCAGGGCCATGCTCAGCATGAACACCCGCGGTGCGCCGACGAAGAAGCGCGCGTCGGGTAAATCGTTCAATGCCGGGATCGCGAGTTCTTCGCTGATGACGGGATAGGTCGCCTGAGCCATGCCGAGCTGCCACAGGAACTGCTCGGTCGTCATCTCGTCCTCGCCGGCCTCCTTCAGCTTTTCCGTGAACCAGGCCGCGTAGCCCGTATCGGTCCAGGCCACGCGCGGGTTGATGCCGCCGCTCGATACCAGGATCTGGTGGAACTCGAGATACGGGACCGGCGTACCGCCGTGTTCGCGCAGGTCGAGCAATGCATCGGCATTGACAGCACCGCCGCTCCGTTTCGCCGACGGTACGCGATCGAACAACACGCGCCGCTCGTGCGCGATGCTTCCGTCGGGACCGCTCACGTTGATGTCCATGTAAAGCGCCGATGTGATCGCGTTCTTCGTCCCGTAGAAGAATTCCTTCGCCGCCGACATTTCCTTCGGCCTTATCGTGATGCCGGGAATCGGCTTGCCCGACGTCCGTTCGTCGCCGACCTGGAGGACCGGCTGAAAGCGCGCGTCCGGGCCCAGCGCCTCGGAGAGCGCCCTTCCCTGCCCCGCGCCGTACGGCTCGAAATAGAGGAATATTTTCGACTGCTCGGCCGCGACCACCGAAGTGTCGTATTCGAGCACCTCGGTTTCCTGCAGATTACCTGATTCGAGCGTCTCGGCGACGACGGTGATATCGATGCCGACGAGAGCGTCCTCCGGCGCCGCCGTCGCGTAGCGTAGCGGTTCGGTGTAACGCTCGCCGAACTCCGCGTCCGGCAGTGACGGATCCAGGTCGATCCATTTCGACCCTTCCTTCACCTGCACCCACGCGTGCTCCCGCACGTCGGCAATCGTCGCGGTGGCGACGTCGCCGCCGATCGAGTCTTCATCGATCGCATCGACGAGCCAGTCATACACTCGCTTCGCCGCGCCGACGACAGCGAGTTGCGCATCGGTGCGGTCCTGGTATCTCGCAACGTCGCGAGTGCCGACCGCCGCGGCCAGCACCCGACGGGCCTGGTCGTCGTCGAGTTCGCCGAACACCAGCCGCGACTCGAAGCCCATCGTTTCGAGAATCTCGCTCAGCAACAGCGCCCGGTCCATCGCGTTGCCGGCCTGCGCGCCCAGTGCGCCGCCGGCGCCGCGCATGATGCCGCGATACGGATCGAAGTTGACCTCGTCACGCAGATAGACGAACGCGTGTTCCGCTTCGTAGTCGAGCCCATCCGCGAGCGCCTCCAGCTCATAGCGCTCGGCCGGATAGTCGCTGTCCGCGATGATCCACGCCTCGTCGCGCACATTCAGCGGCGTTATCGTGTCGGGATCCGCGGTGAACGTCGGCAATCCGTCGTTGCCGACCTGCATCTTGGCGACAGCCGACAATGCATACGGGTTCTTCGCCGATACCACAGTGGGATTGGCCACCAGTGTCACGCTGACGAGGGGCACGATCAGGGCGCGCGACCAGGTTCGGGCGGCATGCTGCATGATGACCCCCTCCATGTTCCGTCTTCGCCCACGATATCATAGGCTCGGCGGCCGGGCTTCGGGCTATACTGGCCGCGTACTCCGCAGCGACTTCGTCTCAAATGATAGAGATGCAGCACCGGCTCGCCGGGCACGTAGCCGATCATTCAGGATGCGCTGAAGGCGGTGATGGCCGAGCGCGGTGTCTATTACACCCTGAATCAGCTCCAGTTCCAGGATGTGAGCCTGAAGCCGGACACGAGCTGACTGTGGAGATTACTGCAGGCGTCGAACGGTGACGTCAGGCTGCGATGCGAGTTCCATCTTGTAGTGCCAGCGATACCGTCGGATGGTGACTTCCTGCTGTGGCTCGATGGGACGTCTGCCCTTTTCGATCTCGGTCCAGATCTGGCCATTCGACAGGGTCATGACCTGGGCACCGCCGGGTGAGGTCTGCACACTCACGATGGTTGCCGTGATGTGTTCAGGTTCAGCGGCCTGCCGCTGGTCCCGCTTCAGACCGAAGCCTTCCGGATCCGCAGGTGCGGGTGCCATACGGGGTGTGGGAGCTGCGCGGGGTGCAGGGGCCGCGTGAGGAGAGGGAGCCGGCTCCGGTGTCGGGGCATCCGTTTCGGCCTGTGGGGCCTCCGGTCCGGCCGACCGGCCGGCGATTCGGTCATAGCAGGCGAGTCGCTCCAGAGGATCCTCCACGCCGACGCACCGGGACAGTTCGGACGCGACCAGGCCTGTGGAGCAGAGCAGGAGAACGATGCCGGCGGCAGCAGAGAGGGCTTTGTTCATGGCTCCGTGAGTGCAAGGGGCGGTTGCCCGCCCCTTGCCCTGGTTGTGACGTCAGAGATTGTGACGTCAGAGGTTGTGACGTCAGAGTGACTGACGCAGGCGGAGATACCACATACGACCGCGCACGTCGTGGACGAATGTTTCGATACCGCCGAGGTTGAAGAACGGATGCGGGAGCTCGTCGAAGACGTTGTTCGCACCGACTTCGACGGTGGTAGCCCCGATGCCGAACAGCTCCTCAAACGTGTACTTGTAGTTGAGGTCGACATAGGTGATGTCGTCCACACTGTCGGCACCGCCCCGCAGCCTATGCAGCGTCTGCAGGCCCGCAGAGTTGAACTCCAGATCGAACCCGTCGATCCAGCGTACCCGAACGCGTGCGGAGTGGTTGCGCCAGAACCAGTTGACGGTTCCATTCACACGCCATTCCGGCATCGGCGGGATCTCGGAGACCTGCTCGTTCTGTTTGCCGACGCCGTCTCCGCTGTCGCGGGGATCGCCGGTACCGAGGTCGTAGGTGTACTTCTCAGCCCACGTCGCGTTGAGACCGAGGGTGAAGTTGCCGAGCTGCTCGAACGGCAGGTTGTAGGTGGCATAGAAGTCCCATGCCGTATGCTCCATCTCCTGCGCATTCAGACGGTCCACAAGCACCCGGGTGACCACCCCGGTGGAATCCCGGAAGATCTTCGTCTCCTCGTTCGCGATCCAGTTGGCCACGTCCGCCGGGTCGTCCGGGTCGTTTCCGGCTGCGAGGAAGTCCGCGTAGTTGGCCCGCAGCACGTTGTTGCCGGTTTCCGTGGAGATCCTGTCCTCGAACTTGTAGTTGGCGTAGTCCAAGCCCAGGGTTAGATCCCCGTCGAGCAGGTTCAGCGAGAAGCCGATGTTGTACGTGTCGGCCTGTTCCGGCTTGAGGTTCGGGTTGCCGCTCACGCAGGCCACCCGGAACGTCGCGGAGACGTCCCCCGTGAGCTCGTCGGACATGGTCTGCAGTCCGCACTGCTCCGTGGAGAACTGCTGCTCGATGGTCGGCGCGATGAACGCGGTACCCCAGGATGCCCGCACCGACAGCCAGTCGGTGGGCTGCCAGAGCCCCGCGATCTTCGGATCGAACGAGTCACCGACGTTTCCGCTGTAATCCGAATAGCGGCCCGCGGCTGTGACTTCCAGGCTTTCCAGCACCGGTATGGCGAACTCGAAGTAGGCCGACGTGACGTCCTGGCTCGCTTTCCAGTCGAATGCGCACCCGCCCTCGTGCCAGTCACACTGGTTTCTAGCCGCGCTGGCATCCTCATCGACCTTTTCGTCCCGGTACTCCACGCCGAACGCGGCGAGCACGTTACCCGCCGGCAGCTCGAAGAGCTCGCCGGTGGCGAGCATGTTGAGCGACCAGAAATTGCTGTCGGTGATCTGGTGGGACTGAATGTTGATGGCATCCAGAACGCTGACCGAGTTGGCGAAGCCCGGCGTGCCCGTGTACTGACAGACGCGGTCTACGCAATCGAGAGCCTGGGTCGAGAAGGGATTCCAGTATTGCGGCTCGCCGGCAAACCGGGGGTCGGACTCAGGGACATCGACCAGTTCACCGCGCAGACCTGCTTCCAGCGCGTTCTGGCTCGTGTTCTTTTCCTCCAGAACGACGTGACCCCGGGACACGATGGCTGTGGTCGCCACTTCCCAGGATGTGTCCGGAATGGTCACGGTCAGGGTGTCTGCAGCACGGAAGCTCCACGCATCGAACGACGCGTTGCCGGTATTCGATCCGTCGGCATTGAGCGAGGTGGGCTGATTGGCACCCGGCAGCAGACCGATCTTGCCGAAGATGCGCAGCGCGACGACGTCCACATCCTCGTTGAAGGGAATGCCGGAGTCCGGGTCTGTCCCGGAGACGATGACGTCCATGACCCCGTCGCCGTTTGCATCCACGGTACCCCGATCGGGCACGCCATCGCTGTTCGCGTCCTGCGCATAGAGCGGCACGCCGTCCGACGTCATGGCCCGGAAGGGATTGCCCGGGTGATCACCCAGGACGATGGGAAACTCCTCGGTGCGGCCGCCGGGGTTCTGCGGAGATCCGCGGCTGTCCGACTTCAGGCGGGAGTAGACCAGCTCGACTTCGTTGCTGACGTTGTCGCTGAAGTCGTACTGGAAGTTGAGATAGGAACTCCACTTCTCCTGCGGGTTGATGAAGTTCCAGGTTTCGCCGAAGTGAAAGCTGCAATCCGTCGCACCGGTGATTCCCGCGGGCAGGTCCAGGGCATACTCTACGGCGGATCGTGGGTCTCCCGAAAGGAAGTTTCCCTTCGCCCCCACGTCCGTGCCGCCGGGGCTGGCATCCGTCGCCGCGCCGCAACCCGGATCCCGGAGGTTGGCAGCGCCGACGATGGCGCCGGCGGCGTCGCGTACGGGTACCCGCCATCTTCCCGGGTTGCCGGTGGCGGACATTTCGAAGCCTTCCCGGAGATACTCGGGACGTTCGGTCTGCTCCAGCGTGTTCCGCTCGCTGTAGGAGCCGGCGAACATGAAGTGCCCGTTTTCCATATCGCTGCCGAATATGAACTCGAACATCTGCTCGTTGAGGTCGTTGTTGGAATCCTGCTGGTGGAACAGGGATACCTCGGCGCCACTGAAGTTCTTGCGCGGGATGACGTTCACCACCCCCGCGACCGCATCAGAACCGTAGGTTGCCGAAGCCCCGTCCTTGAGGATGTCGATCCGCTCGATCGCGATCTGCGGCAGCGCGTTGTTGAGGTTCGTGCCCACACCCCGCTTGCCGTCGAGCAGGTTGAGCGTCGCCCGCTCGCCGAGCCCCCTCAGGTTGGCCGCGGTATCGGTGCCGATCTGTGGCCGCGCGGCATAGGTGTTCGTCTGGAAGTCGGACCCGTAGTTGAAGGTCTGGCTGACCAGCACCTCGCCCAGGTTAGGTGTGGCGTTGTCGGAGATCGCTTCCGAATCGACAACGGTCAGTGGCGATGAGGAATCGAAGCTGTCCCTCTTGATCAGAGATCCTGTCACCACGATCTCTTCGATTGACGCCTCGCCGGAGGCAGCAATTGCTCCGGGTGCTGACAGAACGGCTAACGCCGTCAGAAACACGATTGCGAGTGGCCCTGATGAGCCACGAGTACCTAGATGCATAATTCTCCCCTCTAGAGATTTCCCCTCGTGTGCACGATGGGCGAGTGCTGCGATGCGCATCCCCTCGACACCGGCACGCTAGTTAAGATACTTTTTTTCTAATAGGCAGGCAATGGCGCAGTGCAACCGCTGATTGACCAGTTCTCAACGCGCAGGGCCGGCACGTGCTGAAATTCGCGCGCGTTGGTGGTGACAAGCAATAGGTCT
>JASFLG010000202.1:0-7392 GCA_050118205.1 Pseudomonadales bacterium | reverse complement strand
AGATGCTCACCGCGGATGTGGTCGACGAGCACGCGGCTGCCCAGGTGCTCATGCAGGGCATTCTCGAGCTGCCTGGACACCTCGAAGAGATCCAGGCGGGCGGGTCGGACAGCGTCCGTGTCGTGGGAAATCTGGTCAACGAGATCCGGGGGCTGCTCGGCCAGCCTGCGCTCGAGCTCGGCCGCGAGGTCGCGTCGATCGGCCGCAGCGCATCGGCGGAATCCCTGTCCCGCTTCGAGCACATAGACGGCGCCGAAAAGACCAGGAAGATCCGGGGTGCCTATCAGCAGGTGCTGCTCTCCATTCTCAAGGGCGAGTCGATCAGCGGCTCCGTGGACATGCTCTCCAAAGTGGCGCGCAGCCTTCGGCGGGTATGCGCCGGCACGCCGCACGAGCAGCTCTGGGAGGCGTTCGGCGAGTTCGTGGCGAGCCTCGCCAGCCACGAGGGGCCGCTGAAGGGCGAGAGCGTGAAGCTGCTGCGACGGGTCGATTCGGAGATCCGAACGCTGGGCCAGGACGGCGTCGACTCGCTGAAAGCGCCGGTGCCACTCGAGCTGATCGGCCAGCTGCTCGATGCCGCTGCCGCGCGCGGATACGAATCCGAGGTGAGCGGGCGCCTCCGGGAATCCCTCGCGGGCGCCGGGGACGAAGGCGAGCTGGTCAGCCCGAGCGGTCGTCAGGCGCTGGCGAGCGCCGCGGCGGCACTGCGCGAGGAGCTGCTCCTGGTGAAGGACGAGCTCGACCTGATCGTGCGGGCCGGCGGCAAGGCCACGTCCCAGCTTGCCAACCTCATCGCACCGCTCAAGCAGATCGGCAGCACGCTGTCGCTGCTCGGTTTCGAGAGCTCCCGCGCCATCGTCGCCGACCAGGTGGAGATGCTGACCGAGGCGGACGAGGGCGCGGAGCTGAATCAGGCGGATCTGATCAACATCGCCAGCGCCCTGGTGCAGGTCGATGAGAATCTCGCCAGCTTCAGCCAGGGCGGCAAGAACGAGGTCGAGAAGATCGTCGACGAAGCCCACCGGGCGGTGACCGTCGAGGCAAGACAGGGCCTCGATCAGGTCAAGCAGGACGTGGTGGACTTCATTTCCGCCGAGTGGGACCCCCGACACCTGTCGGAAACGCCCGGGCGGATCAGCGCCATCTGTGGTGCGCTCGACATGATCCCGCTGGTCCGTGCCTCGCGGCTGCTGGCCCGGTGCGGCGACTACGTGGCCAACAGCCTGGCGGGGGGGCTCACACCGTCCTGGCAGGAGATGGATCACTTCGCCGATGCCATCAGCGGGCTGGACTACTATCTCGAACGGATCGGCGAGTCCTCAGGCTTCGGCGTGGAGGATGTGCTCGACCTGGTGGAACGCTCGCTCGGAGCGCTCGAGGCGGCGCAGCCCGGCGTGGCCGCGGGGGCGGACGAGGCTCCGGTCGCCGAGGTTTCCAGACCGGCGTCCGCGGCCGAGTTCCCCGGTGATGTCGAGTCGACGGTGTCCCTGCCTGGCGACATCGAGGAGGAGGAGGAAGAGCCGAAGCTGCCCATGGACGACGATCCGGGCTTCGATCTCTCCGGCACCGACTTCGACCTGATCGACGACACGACTGCCGACTCTGCAACCCGGGGCGCCGGGGAAGCCTTCGGGCTCGACGAGGACACCGGCGCGGAACCGTTCGACGAGACGGTGCCCGAAGACCGTGAGCCGGGGGCAGACGAGCTGACGGCGGAGGCCGACCAGCCGCCGGATCTCGATGCAGCTGAAGACAGCGCAGACGCCGGCGCGGCCACCGCGGCGACCGAAGAGGCGCCTACCGAGGCGGTTCACGCGTCGGGGACCACCGTCGCCCGGCTGCCGGCGGGTCGTGAGCCGAAGGTGGATCCTTCGCTGAAGGACAGCTTCGAGTCCGACGAGGAGATCGTCGAGATCTTCGTCGAGGAAGTCGACGAGGTGCTCGAGACCATCGATGAGTGGCTCGTCCGGTGGTCTGAAGACCCCGATCAGGAGGAAGCGCTCACCGAGGTGCGCCGGGCCTTTCACACGCTGAAAGGCAGTGGCCGCATCGTCGGCGCCAACGTGATCGGCGAGCTCGCCTGGTCGGTCGAGAACATGCTGAACCGGCTCATCGACGGTACGCTCGGGGCGAACGCGCAGTTCGTGTCGGTGGTCAGCCAGGCGCGCGAGCTGGTCCCCGAGCTGAAGGACGCTTTCGAGACCCAGACGCCGCCGGACATGGAGCCGGTCGGTCTGATCATGGAGATGGCGGACGTGCTGTCCTCCGGCGGTACCCTCGAGGAAGAGGCCGAAGAGACCGGGACGGACGTGGAGGCGGCCCCGGCGCGCGTTGGGGATCAGGCGCCGCGCGATGAGTGGACCGACGCCGACGACCAGGCGGGCGAGCCCGCCCTGGACATCTTCCTCGGCGAGGCGGACGCTCATATCGCGGTGCTCCGTGGCGGAATCGAGGGTCGGAAGGTGGCCCTGGACGAAGGTTTCGTCAGGGCCCTGCATACCCTGTCCGGCAGCGCCGGGATGGCCGACTTCGCCGCCATCGAGGAGCTTGCCCGGCCCACCTACGAGCTGGCGTCGACGCTGCGCGGCGCGAATGACCGCACGGTAGACGGTGCGGCCGCTGATTATCTCCTGCGTGCTGTCGACGCTCTGGACGGCGCCGTGACGGCGCTCAAGGACGGGCGCGATCCGGAGGATCAGCTGCAGCTGATCGCCGAGGCCGACCATCTCATCGTCGCGGCTCAGAATGCGGCGGAGGCTGGCGAGGCACCCAGCCGGATGGCCCTGATGGAGCTCGACGGCATCTCCGAGGTCATGGCCGCGGATGATTTCCTGCGCAGCTGGAAGGACGGCACCATGGATCTGGTGCAGGGCGATACGCTCGTGCAGTCGCTTGTCCAGATCCGTGATGCGGCGCGGGAGAATCACGCCGATCCCATCGCCGAACTCGCCCAGGCATTCGGGGGTGCGCTCGAGCGGCTGGCGGACGAACCGCTGAGCGAGTCGGTGTTCAACGTCCTGCGGCTGGGACACGACCGGCTGCTCGACCTGTTCGATGCGATGGCGGCGGAGCAGAGCATTCCGCGGGTGGACGATGTCGTGAGGCGGCTGGACGCCCTCGGATACGGCAGTGCCTACGCGGACGACGCGGACGATGAGTTGGGGCCAGGGTCGTTTGAGGAAGATGCCGGCAACGTGGTCGCCTTCCCGGGCGAGTCCCGTGACGAGACCGGGGAGATCAGCCTCGACGAGATCGAGGAGAGCCTCCTCGACGACGCGCCCGCCACCATGGACCCGGATACCGGCGAAGCGGAGCCGGATGCGGAGGTGCAGGTGGCGACCCGCCCGGCGCGCGCCGATACGCGTCCCCAGGAAGACGAAGACGAAGCGACCGATCTCGAGGTGCCCGAAGCGGACATCCCGGCCGCGGTCGCCGAGCTGCTGCCCGAAGAAGTGGATGATGAGATCATCGAGGTCTTCTTCGAAGAGGCCGACGAGATCCTCGAGAGCCTCGAGGAGAACATTCACCGCTGGTCCTCGGAGCCCGACAACCGACTGTATCTGGAGCATCTGCTGCGCGGCCTGCACACGCTGAAAGGCGGCGCGCGTCTCTCCGGGCTCACCAAGCTCGGTGATGCCACGCACCAGTTCGAGTCTTTCCTGATTGACGCGCAGGAGGCGCCCGGCGCCCCCGGCGACGGCTTCTTCGACGCCCTGCACGCTCGCTACGACGGCATCACCAATCTGCTCACCGTGATCAGAAAGGCTCTGGCCGGCGAAACGGTCACCGCCGGCGATCTGGCGGGCTCCGAGGCCGAACCGGTCGCTGCCGGGCCGGCACCGTCGACGGCACGGGGTGCCGACATCAGTGAGCCGACGCGTCGGGCCGAACCGACGCGTCGGACCGAGCCTGCGGCGGCGCCCCGGACGCCGGGGCCAGCCAAAGTCCCCGCAGCCGGAGCACCGGCCGGCGAGTCGGGCACCGGCAAGGCCGCCGGGCCTGCCGACGTGGCGGCCCGCGCGTCCCGGGACGAAGCGGCAGAGGTGAAGAGTGGTCAGGAGATGGTCCGGGTCGGGGCCGGCCTCCTCGAGGAGCTGGTCAACCTGGCCGGTGAGTCCTCCATCGTGCGCGCCCGCGTCGAGCAGGGTATGAGCGACTTCACCAACGCGCTGGAGGAGATGGAGACCACCATTGAACGTCTGCGCGAGCAGCTGCGCCGGCTCGAGATCGAGACCGAGGCGCAGATCCTGTTCCGACAGGATCGTCCGGAGGGACCGTCCTACGCCGAGTTCGATCCGCTGGAGATGGACCGCTACTCCCAGCTCCAGCAGCTCTCCCGCGGGCTCTCCGAGAGCGCGTCCGACATGCTCGACCTGAAGGAAACCCTGCTGTTCAAGGCCCGGGAATCGGAGACGCTGCTGCTGCAGCAGGCCAGGATCAACACCGAGCTGCAGGAGGGGCTCATGCGCACGCGCATGGTGCCGTTCAGTCGCCTGTTGCCGCGGCTGCGGAGGACCGTGCGCCAGGTTTCGTCAGAGCTCGGCAAGGACGTGGAGTTCCACGCTTACAACGCGGAGGGCGAGCTCGATCGGAGCCTCCTGGAGCGGATGGTACCGCCGCTCGAGCACATGCTGCGCAACGCCGTCGACCACGGCATCGAGCCGCAGGAGCTCCGCGCCAACTACGGCAAGCCGGTAACCGGCCGCATCGACCTTCGTCTGTCACGCGAGGGCGGCGACGTGGTCATCGAGATCAGTGACGACGGCGCCGGTATCGATGTGGAGTCCGTGCGCGCCAAGGCGGTGGAGCGGGGGCTCATGGCCGAAGGGGCCTCGCTCACGGATGAAGAGATCAGCCAGTTCGTGCTGGCGCCCGGCTTCTCCACGGCCAAATCGGTGACACAGATCTCGGGCCGCGGGGTTGGTATGGACGTGGTGCACAGTGAGGTCAAACAGCTCGGCGGCAGCATCCAGATCGCATCGCGACCGGGCAAAGGGACCCGATTCATCGTCCGGGTGCCGTTCACCGTGTCCGTCAACCGGGCGCTGATGGTGTCGGTCGGAGACGACTTCTACGCGGTGCCGCTCAACAACATCGAGGGCATCGTGCTTCTCTCCCCGGAAGAGCTCGAACGGCTCTATGCCCCGGACGGCAACACGTTCGAGTACGCCGGCATCCCCTATCGGGTGCGCTACCTGGGACACTACCTGGGGCGCGAGTTTCGAGCCTCCAACCAGCAGAGCTCGGTGCCCGTGGTGCTGGTGCGGTCCGGCGATCACGCGGTGGCCGTTCACGTCGACGGCGTGCAGGGCAGCCGGGAGATTGTGGTGAAGAGCCTGGGTCCGCAGTTTGCCGGGGTGGGCGGTATCTCCGGCGCGACCATACTCGGGGACGGCAGCGTCGTGGTGATTCTCGACCTGCTGGCCCTGATCCGCTCGCAGCGCGGCGACAGCCTGATCGGCGGTAAGCGGACACTGTCGGGCGCCGCCAGGACCCGCTGCGTCATGGTGGTGGACGACTCGGTCACGGTGCGCAAGGTGACCTCGCGCCTGCTGGAGCGTCAGGGCATGGACGTCATCGTCGCCAAGGACGGGGTAGAGGCGGTCGCCCTGCTGCAGGAGCGCCGGCCCGACGTGATGCTGCTGGACATCGAGATGCCCCGCATGGACGGTTTCGAGGTCGCCCGCCAGGTTCGCCATGACGAGCGGCTGAGGGATCTGCCCATCGTCATGATCTCGTCGCGTACGGGCGAGAAGCATCAGGAGCACGCCGCGGAGCTGGGGGTCAACAGTTTCCTCGGCAAACCGTTCCAGGAGAACGAGTTGCTCGAGACCATCGACCGGCTGGTGGACTGACGGGTGACGTGAATTGAGCAAGATGGCGGCAGTCGTGTCGGATGAAGTTGCTGAACTGTCCTGCGTCGTGATCCCGCTCCACGACGCGCAGCTTCTGCTGCCCAACGTCTGCGTCGCGGAGATTCTGCCCTGGCGGCGAATCAAGGCCCTCGCCGATACCCCGCCCTGGTGTCTCGGGCTCCTGGGCTGGCGCGGCGAGATGGTGCCGGTGGTGCGCTTCGAAACTCTGAACGGCCTCGCCGGCCCGGCGCGCAGATCCGGGCGCTGCATGGTGGTCATGAACCGGGCCCGCAATGCGCGGGGTCTGCCTTTCTACGCCCTGGCGGCGGAGGGGCTGCCGCGCATGGTACAGCTCACCGCGGACGATCTCGCCAACGAGGGCGGGAAGCTCGGTCCGGCCGAGTCGGTGCTGGTGAAGCTCGGCACCGAGACGGCCGTGATCCCGAATCTCGACGTGATCGAGAAGGCCGTCGCCAAGCTCGTTCGCTGAGTCCCTGAGCGCCAGCCTGCTAGCGCCGCCAGGCCCACGCCTGCCGGATGGCGGCGAGTGCTGCGAGCGGCGCGGTTTCCGCGCGCAGGATCAGCGTGCCCAGGCCCGCGTGCGTGACCGTCGGATCGGCCCGTGCCTCTGAGCGCTCTGCGTCGCTCCAGCCACCTTCTGGGCCCACCAGCAGGGTCAGTGGCTCCGGTGCGGACCCTGCATTCAATGGTGCGGCCCCCGGATCCAGGAACAAGGTCCGTCCGGGCCGGTCCTGCGCAAGCACTGCGGCTAGGTCGGCGAACGTGGTGAGGGAGGGTAGCCACAGGGCCTCACATTGCTCGGCCGCGCTGACCACGACCCGCGTGAGGTGACCCACCCGCCCCGCCCGGCGTTTGGCGTCTACCTTCACGTTGCTGCGCGCCGCATCGAACAGCCAGATGGCCGTTGCCCCGAGCTCTACCGACTTCTGCACCACCGTATCCATGGCAGCACCCTTGAGCCAGGACTGGGCCAGGATCAGGCGGGTCGGCTCCGGGTCCTGGCGGGAGGCCGCGTTGATCTCCACCTCGGCGACCTTCGCTGCGATGTCCGTCACCGTCGCGGACCACTCCCGTCCCCGGCCGTCGAACAGCGCAACCTCCGCGCCACGGCGAAGGCGCAGCACCCGTCCCAGGTAGTGGGCGTGTGAGGCATCCAGCGGGAGGCGGCGGCCGGGTTTCACATCCGCCGACCCGAGCTGCTCGGGCAGGCAGAGTCGGTGCTTCACGGCGACGTCGCCGCCAACCCCAGATTGCTGCAGATGGCCCTGGAGATGCCCCAGCGGTTCAGCGTGTAGAAGTGCAGCCCCGGCGCGCCGTGCTCGATGAGCTCCTCGCACATGCGTGTGAGGTAGTCGGTGCTGAACGCCCGCACGGAGGCTTCGTCGTCGCCGTAGCCCTCCAGCCGCTTGGCGAGCCAGCGCGGCACGTCGGCGCCGCACTTGCTCGAGAAACGCACGATGCCCTGCAGGTTGGTGATGGGCATGATGCCCGGATAGATGGGGATCTCGATCCCGGC
>JASFLG010000201.1:0-7412 GCA_050118205.1 Pseudomonadales bacterium | reverse complement strand
GCGCGCTCGCGTCCACGGACGGCAACACCGTGGTGCTACCTGCCTTCGAGAACGCCGAGCAGGCCCACGACGACGAGGCAAACCGCGTTCTCTCGCTCATCTCGGAGGCGATCTCCAACCAGAGCTTCACCCTGCTCTTCCAGCCCATCATCAGCCTGCGCGGTGATTCGGACGAGCACTACGAGGTCTTCCTGCGCATGAACGATCGGGAAGGCAAGATGATGGCCCCCGGCGAGTTCCTGCGCACGGCGATCGAGAACAACGTGGCCGGCAAGATCGACCGCTGGGTGATCCTGCAGTCGATCAAGATGCTTTCGTCGCACCGTGCCAACGGCCACAACACCCGGCTGACCATCAACCTGACCAGCAACAGCGTCGCCGACCCGGAGTTCATCCAGTGGCTCGGCGTCGCGATCAAGGCGGCCCGGATGCCGAGCGACGCCGTGATCTTCCAGATCACGGAAGCGGACGCCGCCACGTACATCCGCCAGACCCGGGAGTTCGTGGAAGGGCTCAAGAACCTGCACTGCCGGTCCTCCCTGTCGAGATTCGGGCTCGAGGCCGAGCCTTTCGAGGTACTCAGCCACATTCCGGTCGACTTCGTGAAGCTCGACGGCTCGCTGATCGAGGTGCTCGAAGCGAACCCCCAGCGGAAAGACAACATCACCCAGATGATCCGCGACCTGCAGAATGCGGGGAAGCTCACCATCGTGCCCATGGTGGAAAGCGCGAGCCTTCTTTCCACGCTCTGGCAGGCAGGGGTGAACTACATCCAGGGGCACTACCTGCAGGAACCGAGCACCAGCATGGACTACGACTTCAGCACGGACGATTGAAGACTCAGGCGCTGAGCGCCTCCTCGATGTCCCGGTCGCTGAATCCCATCAGATAGAGCACGCTGTCCAGACCGAAGTTGGAGATGGCGTGGCTCGCCGACTCCTTCACCAGCGGTTTGGCGTGGTATGCCACACCGAGACCCGCTGTGCTCAGCATGGGCAGGTCATTGGCGCCGTCGCCTATGGCGATCGTCTGCTCGAGCGCGATGCCCTCCCGCGCAGCGATCTCCTGAAGCAGCGCCGCCTTTTTCTCCGCGTCCACGATCTCGCCCCGGACCTCGCCGGTCATGACGCCGTCGACGATCTCGAGCTCGTTGGCAAACACGTAGTCGATGCCAAGCGTTCGCTTGAGCCGCTCCCCCACGTACTGGAAGCCACCGGACAGGATCGCGGTCTTGAAGCCGAAGTGCTTGAGCGATCGGATCAGGCGGTGGGCGCCGTCGTTCAATGCCACGCTCTCCGCGACCCGGGCCAGCGCCGCCTCCGGGAGCCCTTTGAGCAGCGCTGCCCTGGCGCGGAAGCTCTCCCGGAAATTCAGCTCACCGCGCATGGCGCGCTCGGTGATGGCCGCCACCGCATCGCGTACGCCGTGCAGCGCCGCCAGCTCGTCGATCACCTCCGCATTGATCAGGGTCGAATCCATATCGAAAGCAACCAGCCGACGGTTGCGACGGTAGACCGTGTCCCGCTGCACGCTGAAGTCGAAGATGAGGGAATCCGCGGCGGCCAACAGGTCCGCCTTGAGCTTGCCGGCATCGCCGGGCTCTCCGCGCAGCGACATCTCGATGGAGGTTCTAGCCGCAACACTCGGGTGATCGAGCGGGATCCGGCCCGAGAGGCGGCGGATGCTGTCGATGTTCAGGCCCTGCTCGTGAACGATGCGGGTGACCGCAGCGAGCTGAGCACCACTGACGCCCGCCGCCAGCAGGGTGAGAATGAGGCGCGGCTTGCCATGGCTGGCTACCCACTCTTCGTAGTCCGCGGCGGAGATGCGCTCCGTACGCAGCACCACTGAAGCATCCTCGCAGGCCGATCGGAGCGCGCCGAGCACTGCCTCGAGCGCGTCGGGCACCTCGATGTCGAGCAGCATGCCCAGGTTCAGCTCGTCGTGGATGACCGCCTGGCCGAGGTCGAGGATCCGGACTTGATAAGGCGACAGCACGGATGTCAACATGGCCATCAGGCCGGGCTGATCCTGTCCGGAGACGTTCAGCAGAACGATTTGATTGTCGCTGGTCATCACGAACGCTCGCCGATTGAGCCGACTACCCTTGAATCTGACCGCCAACTGGCGATGCGTCGCCCGCCCGGGCACCTGATGAATTCGGATCGCTCTTGAAGCTTACTGCGCACACATTCCGCGTCAAACAGATCTCCATCGCGCAGCTGTTCCTGGCGACCCTGCTGACCGGACTCGGCCTGTTTCTGCTCTGGGAATCGACCGGCGACGAGGAGATCCACATTGATCATTTCGGTCGCACGCTGGCCGACTCCCTGGCCAGTCAGGTTCAGGAACCGATCCAGGCCAGAAACCTGATCTATCTGGGTGTGCTCGCCAACCGCGCGGCCGCTCTGCCGGAGGTTCTCGGCGCCAGCATCCACGGCATCGACAACGAGCTGCTCGCCGTCTCCGGCGATGTGCGCCGGGGACGCACCTTCCCCGCTCAGGTGGTGCAGAACGGCCGCAGCATCGGCGTCGTCCGGGTACACATCGATGCCGCCCACTTCGAGACCCGGATGTCCTTTCCGCTCGCGGCCGCGAGCCTCCTGTGGGTCTGCCTGGTGCCGCTCGGCATCGTTTTCGCGGCGCCCCTGGCCCGGCAGGCGCAGGCTGTGCGTCTTCGCCCGCAACGACCGGCGGACGCAGATTCGGGTGCGGCGCTCCCGATCACGCTCCCCGAGCCGGAAGCGGAGCCCGAGCACTGGGACGTGATCATCGTCAACCTGTTCAACCAGCTGAGCCTGTCTCCCGAGCTCGCCCGACGTGAGCTCGACTTCGCGCGTGGGCTGGCGGATCGGGTCGCCGACGCCTACGGGAGCTCGGTGCGGGACCTGCCCGGCACGGGTCTGCTCCTCAGCTTCGGACCCGCCGGGAGCGACGACCGGCCTTTCCACGTGCTCTCGGCCGCCTTCGTTCTGTCACGGCTGCTGGCCGACGGGGGCTCGAGGGGCCGATACCGGCTGAGCGTGCACAGCCTGACGCTCGAACCCGGCGAGGTCATCGACGTGCGCGGGGACGCCGTTCGCGATGCCGCCGTTCTGTCAGCGCTCGCCAGGGACAACGACATTGCTTTGAGCCTGCGCTTCTTCAATCGGCTGCCGCACAACCAGCGCCTGGTCAGCGAGCCCATGCAGCATCCACTGCTCGACGAGCTCGGCAGCACCGAAGGTGGCGCCAGGCTCGCCCGGGACCTGGCCGATCCCCATCGCGAGGTGCTGCTTCAGCGACTGGCGGAGCTGTCCGGCGATGAAGACGACCGCTCGACGGCCAGCGAATCGACCTTCTGAAAACCCCGCGGCAGCTTTCGACCCCGCCGCGCACGCTCACCGACGTAATGCTCCAGGTCCTTGTGCTTCATCCTCAGATGGCGCTGTCCGGCCTGGACGAGAAGCTCGTCATCGGGTCCGAACACGGCGACCGCCACCAGGAACTCCTCACCCGACTTGAACGCCGGGCTCGGGATGTTGATCAGCTTGTTTCCCTTGCCGCGCGCGAGCACCGGCACGTCGGCAAGCGGGAACACCAGCATGCGGCCCTGATTCGTTGCTGCCGCTACCAGCAGGTCGGGCTCGTCCGACAGCATCACGGGGGTCAGCGCGCTGCCCTCCCTGGGTACGCTCAGCGTCGCCTTGCCGGCCTTGTTCTTGGTGACCATGTCATCCAGGGTGCCCACGAAACCGTAGCCGGCATTGCTCGCGAGCAGCACTCTGGTCGAGCCCGTGCCCATGACCACGCCCACGAACCGCGCGCCCGGCGGGGGCTTCAGACGGCCGGTGAGCGGCTCACCCTGACCCCGCGCGCTCGGCAGGGAATGAGGTGCGATCGCGTAGCTGCGTCCGGTGGAGTCCAGGAACGCCAGCACCTCGTTGGTCCGTCCGCGCGCAGCGTGGCCGTACCGGTCACCGCCGCGGTAGTTGAGCTCGAGCGGGTTCAAATCGTGGCCCTTCGCAGCGCGGACCCAGCCTTTCTCCGAGAGCACCACCGTGACCGGCTCGTTTGAAACCAGATCTTCCTCGGTGAACGCCGCGGCTTCTTCCGCCTGCTCGAGCGGTGACCGACGCGGATCGCCGAACTGCTCCGCATCGGCAAGCAGCTCGTTCTTGATCAGCGTCTTCATGCGCGCTTTCGAGGCGAGAATCTTCTCGATGTCCGCCTTCTCGGCCTCCAGCTCGTCCTTCTCACCCTTGAGCTTCTGCTCCTCGAGCCTGGCCAGCTGACGCAGACGGATGTCCAGGATGGCGGTTGCCTGCACGTCCGACAGCTTGAACTTCTTCATCAGCGACGCTTTCGGATCGTCCTCCTCCCGGATGATGCGGATGACCTCGTCGATGTTGAGGTAGGCCACCAGCAGCCCATCGAGAATGTGCAGACGGTCCGTGATCTTCTCCAGGCGGAAGCTCAGCCGCCGGCGTACCGTTTCCTGCCGGTAGTCGAGCCATTCCTTGAGCAGCCTGACCAGGTTCTTCACCTGGGGCCTGTGGTCCAGGCCGATCACGTTCAGGTTGACCCGGTAGCTCCGCTCCAGGTCCGTGGTGGCAAAGAGGTGGCTCATGAGCCGGTCGACGTCCACCCGGTTGGAACGCGGCACGAACACCAGACGGGTCGGATTCTCGTGATCCGATTCGTCGCGCAGGTCACTCAGCATAGGCAGCTTCTTGGCGTGCATCTGCTGGGCGATCTGCTCGAGCACCTTGGCTGGCGAGGCCTGATGCGGCAGCGCCGTCACGACCACCTCCCCGCCTTCCACGTGATACACGGCCCGGGCCCTGACGCTGCCTCGACCCGTTTCGTACATCTCCTCGAGATCGGCGGTGGCTGTGATGATCTTCGCATCGGACGGGAAGTCCGGCCCCCGGATGTGCGTCATCAGGTCGCGTACCGTCGCTCTGGGCTTGTCCAGAAGATGAATGCAGGCGCTGATCACCTCGTTCATGTTGTGCGGTGGAATGTCCGTCGCCATCCCTACCGCAATGCCCGTGGAACCGTTCAGCAGCACGAACGGAACCCGTGCCGGCAGCAGCGTTGGCTCGTCCAGCGTGCCATCGAAGTTGGGGACGAAATCGACGGTGCCCTGGCGCGCCTCCGAGAGCAGCAGCTCGGCATACGGGGACAGCTTCGCCTCGGTGTAGCGCATCGCTGCGAAAGACTTCGGATCGTCCGGCGCTCCCCAGTTACCCTGCCCTTCCACCAGCGGATAACGGAACGAGAACGGCTGTGCCATGAGCACCATGGCCTCGTAGCAGGCGCTGTCACCGTGCGGGTGAAACTTGCCGAGCACGTCGCCCACCGTGCGCGCCGACTTCGCGTACTTGGCCTGGTTGTTCAGGCCCAGCTCGCTCATGGCATAGATGATGCGCCGCTGAACGGGCTTTAGACCGTCCGCCACGTGCGGCAGGGCGCGGTCGTTGATGACGTACATGGAGTAGTCCAGGTACGCGCGTTCGGTGTAGCTGCGCAGTGGCAGCGATTCGAAATCCTGGGTTGGTTCACTCATGGGGGTGTGTGTCTGTTGAGTTACATGTTAGGAGTGTTGGACGGAGAGAGCGTTCGGTGACTGGCCATCCTTAGCTTCCAGAGAGGTGTTCGGACCACGAAACCACCGACACGTGGAGGTGGCCGGTTCGTGGTACCACTGCCACGAAGGGATAGGGTGAATGCATGGGAAGATGTTGAGTGGAGGTGATGCCGGGTAGGCACTTTCGGGAGCGTCTGAGAGGCCAGGGATGGCCGAAGCCGAGCGCCCAGGGACGGGCTTGCAGCGTCTCCCGAAAGTGCCTACCCGGTAGCGTCTCCACCGAAAACACCATTCGACCAGTCTCAGGCGATCGTCGCCTGGTCCCCTTTGGACTCGAGCCAGGTCTTCCGGTCACCCGCGCGTTTCTTGGCGAGCAGCATGTCCAGCATCTCGTCGGTCTTCTTCGGCGAGTCCAGCGTGAGCCGCACCAACCGGCGGGTATCCGGGTCCATGGTGGTCTCGCGCAGCTGCATCGGGTTCATCTCGCCGAGGCCCTTGAAGCGCTGAACCATGACGCTCCCGCGCTTCTTCTCCGCCGCGATGCGATCGAGCACGCCTTCCTTCTCGGCTTCGTCGAGGGCATAGAAGACGTCCTTGCCGACGTCGATCCGATACAGCGGCGGCATGGCGACGAACACATGCCCGGCTTCGACAAGCGCGCGGAAGTGCCGCACGAAGAGCGCGCAGAGGAGCGTTGCGATATGCAGGCCGTCCGAGTCCGCATCGGCGAGAATGCAGACCTTCCCGTAGCGCAGGCCGGACAGATCCTTCGAGCCGGGATCGACCCCGATGGCCACGGCGATGTCATGTATCTCCTGGGAGCCGAGCACCTGGCTCTGATCCACCTCCCACGTGTTGAGAATCTTGCCGCGCAACGGCATGACTGCCTGGAACTCGCGATCGCGCGCCTGTTTGGCGGAACCGCCGGCCGAGTCCCCCTCCACGAGAAAGAGCTCTGCGCGATCCGCATCCTGGCCGGAGCAGTCCGCGAGCTTGCCCGGCAGCGCCGGCCCGGCGGTCACCTTCTTGCGCGCCACCTTCTTCGCGGCCTGTACGCGACGTTGAGCATTCGTGATCGCCAGCTCCGCCAGCCGTTCGCCGTCCTGAGGATGTTCGTTCAGCCACAGGCTGAATGCGTCCTTGGCAACGCCGCCGATGAACACGGCGGAGTTCCGCGAGGACAGCTTTTCCTTGGTCTGGCCGGAGAACTGGGGATCCGCGAGCTTGGCAGAGAGCACGTAAGCACACTGCAGCCAGAGATCATCACCCGTCAGACGGATACCACGGGGCAGCAGGTCCCGGAACTCGCAGAACTCCTTGAGGGCGTCGGTGAGACCACTGCGCAGCCCGTTCACGTGTGTACCCCCCTGGGGCGTGGGAATCAGGTTCACGTAGGACTCGGTGATCAGCTCGCCGCCTTCGGGTACCCACTTGACAGCCCACTCCACGGCCTCCTGGTTACCCTCGGCAGTGTGCATGAACGGTGCGTCCGGAATACTCTCGAATCCGTCGAGCGCTTCCTCGAGATAGCTCCGGAGGCCGTCCTCGTAGTACCACGTCTCGTTCTCGGACGGCTTGCCCTCCATCGCGAACGACATCTTCAACCCCGGGCAGAGCACCGCCTTCGCCCGCAGCAGGTGTTTGAGCCGGGAGACGGAAACGTTCGGGGAGTCGAAGTAGCTGACCTCCGGCAGGAAGCGGAGACGAGTGCCAGTGTTGCGCTTCCCGACGTTGCCGGTGACCTTGAGCTTGCCGGTCGGTTTGCCTTTACGGTAGGTCTGACTGTAGACCTTGCCGTCCCGCTTCACCTCGACCTCCAGCCGCTCGGAGAGAGCGTTCA
>JASFLG010000200.1:0-7421 GCA_050118205.1 Pseudomonadales bacterium | reverse complement strand
TGTGCGGATTCCCGGCGGGTGCTCCGGCACGTCGAAGAGCGACCAGATGGCGGTCTCCCCAGTGCTCGAACGCGCGGGCACCGAGGCGATCAGCTTGTCGCGCCCGCGTCCCTTGGCGGCATACAGCGCCAGGTCCGCCTGCTTCAGCGCGGTCGCCAGGTCGATACCGGGCTGCCACTCTGCCGCGCCCATGCTGAGCGTCACGGCGGGCACGGGCAGCCCGCCCATGGCGCCGATCTCGGTCTTGAGCCTCTCGAGCACGACTGAGGCTTCACTGACGCCGGTGCGTGTCAGGGCCAGCAGGAACTCGTCGCCGCCCCAGCGTGACAGGTAGTCGGCGCTGCGGAAGACCCGCCTGAAGGTCCGGCTCAGCTCCTGGAGGACGGCATCGCCAGCGTCGTGACCGTGAGCGTCGTTGACCTGCTTGAAGTGGTCGATGTCGAGCAGCGCCAGGGTAACCACGACGTCGTGTCGGCGGAGAAATCCGGAGAGCTCCTGGAGGCGCTTCTCCATGCCGCGCCGGTTGAGCAGGCCGGTCAGGGGATCGTGCTCCGCAAGGTCCCGCAGCCGGTGCCGCAGCTGGCGCTGCACGCGCTCGTAACTGATCGCGAGCCCGGCGGCGGTGAGGTATGCGAGGCCTACCTGTATCCAGGTGCCCAGGGGAATGGCCTCGGCGACGGGGGTGGCGATCAGTGCATAGCAGACGACGATGAACGCGAGGTGCGCGGCGGTGAGAATGCCGCCGAGCCTGGCGCCGCCGAGGGAGATGTACAGAAACGGCACGACCGTGAACCAGGCGAAGTTCGGGGTGGACCCGAGCTTCTCCACACTGCCGAGGGCCGCGAGTAGGAACATGACGATGAGCGCCGATCGCGATGCCCGCTTGGTGCCGAGCGGACGGATCAGCAACCCGAGACCGATCAGGACGACCGACGCCAGAACTTCCACCAGAGCGCTGAAGTGGTAGCCCTGCCGATAGTCGACCCAGGCGACCGCCGGAAAGATCACCAGCGCCATGAGCAGCATCAGCTGTACCAGCGCGGGCTGTTTGAACAGAGCAGGCGGCACGGGCCCTGCCTCTACACGAATTGACAAGAACTCAGTCTAAAAGATCCCGACTCGCGACGTCGTGATCTGCTTAACGCTCCGCGCACCACCGGGTGGTGCGCGGTGCGATCCCAGGTCAGTGGAAAGCGCGATGCCGTCTGTCCTGATCCTTGCCGGATCCATGGTGATCGTGACCGCGTCCGTTGTGACCCCGGTCGTGACCCCAGTCGCGCCGGTCATGCCGGTGCTTGTCCTTGCGGTGATGACGATCGTCGCGGTAGTGGTTGTGACCGTACCAGTAGCGTCGGTCGTGCTGCCGATGCCAGCGGTAGCGGTCGTAGCGGTGGTCGTAGCGGTGGCCATAGCGGTGGTCGTAGTGGACGACCTTGCGACCGTGCTTGTCGAATCCACCGGCCGCGTCGATGACTGCATAGGCAATCGCCGCGCTCGCCAGCACCTCTACAGCGCCGTTGTCCTGGTAGGCCGCGTTGGCGTTGAACGGCACCATCAGGCAGGCGCCGATGCCGGCAGCAGCCAGCCAGCGGGGTAGACGGGGACTCCTGATGCTTTTGATGAGGGAAGTCTTCAGTTGCATGGTTCTGTCTCTCTAGTGAAGGGACAGTGCCACGATGCACCCGGGCGGCTGAGCGCCATCTGAACCGAAACTGTCTGGTTTCTGAACGGAAAGTCCGTCGATCAGGAGAGCACGAGCTGGGTCTGGGAGACCAGCGCGACCGCCTTGCCGTCTGCGGTGCTGAGCCGGGTCTGCCATACCGACGTCCGGCCACCCAGGTGGACGGGCGTGGTCACGGCGGTCACCTCGGCGCCGAGACGGGCGGCGCCCAGGAAGTTCGTCTTGCTTTCGATGGTGGTGGTGGCCCTGGCGCCGTCGGGCAGATTCAGATAGGCACCGATAGCGCCCAGCGTATCCGCCACGGCCATGATCGCGCCGCCGTGCATGATCCGGCCGGTGGTGCAGAGGTCTTCCCGCACGGTGAACCTGGCGGTTACGCCGTCTTTCTCGGCATGGGTGACCTCGAGCCCCAGTAGCCGGGCGAATGGCATGTGATCGAGCAGGTTGACTCTGTTCTCGGCCATGGTTATCGGTTGCCGAAACCCACGAAGACCACCGCCTCGTCGACCGGTTTGCGCTTCGACACCACCTGATTGGCGGGAAAGTCGTCATCCGGAAATCCCATGGCAACGCAGATCATGATCACCTGATCATCCGGAATCTGCGCGTGCTCCCTGACCACCGGTGACTGCATGATGCCCTGGCTGTTGACCACGCAGCCGAGCCCCCGCGACCACGCCGCGTTGACCAGCGCGTTGGTCACCGCACCGCAGTCGAAGGGCGCGATGTCGCCACCGTGGATGGCCCGGTCGTAGGTCACCACGATCGACACCGGCGCATCGAACTGACGGAATCCGCGCAGCACCCAGTCCTGGCGCTTCGCCTTGTCCTCCCAGGGAATGCCCATGGCCTCGAACAGCTGCCCGGCGATCTCCTTCTGCCGGTCCCGGTGCACGCCCTTGTAGGCGCCGTGGCCGCGGAACTCCCTGGAGTCCGGCACGCCGGCCAGGTTGCGCTCGGTGTTGCCCTGGCGAATCCGATCCAGCGGCTCACCGGTGACCACATAGAAATTCCACGGTTGGGTGTTCAGGGAAGATGGCGCGCGCATGGCCATCTCGATCACTTCCCGAATCAGCTTCCGGGGCACCGGCTCGGGCTTGAACCCTCGAATGCTCCGGCGGCCCATAACAACTTCGTCGTAGTCCAACGATGACTCCTGTCCTGATGCAAAGCGCCGGATTCTGGCACAAAAGGAGCGCAGCCGTGTGAAGACGTCTGCTCAGAGCGCGTTGAGACCGCCATCGACGATGAACTCGGAGCCGGTGGAGTAGGAGCTCTCGTCACTCGCGAGGAATAGCGCCAGCTGCGCGACCTCGGATGCTTCCGCGGCGCGACCCAGCGGGATACGGCGGGTCATGCGCATCTCGTCCTCCGCACCCGGCAACTGCTGGAGCATGTCCGTGTTGATCAGTCCCGGATGGATGGAGTTCACGCGCACGTTGCGTCGGCCGTTCTCTGCCGCCGCAGCCTTCGTCATGCCGCGCACGGCCCACTTCGAGGTGGTGTAGGCGAAGGCCCCGATGCCACCCGTGAGGCCGGCGAGGCTCGAGATGTTTACGATCGAGCCGCTGCCCTGCTCGCGCATGATCGGGGAGACCGCCCGCATGCCGAGAAACACGCCGAGGCAGTTCACGTCCATCACGCGCTGGAAGTCGGCGACGTCGATCTCGAAGTGACGCCCGCTGGCGAAGATCCCGGCATTGTTGACCAGCACGTCGATCCGACCATGGGCGTCGACCATCTCGCCGACGAGGTCGCTCCAGGCCGCCTCGTCGCGCACATCGAGGTGACGGTACGTGCCGCCGATCGCTTCCGCCACGGCGGTGCCGTCGGCATCGAGCACATCCGTGAGCCAGACGGTACCCCCTTCTGCCGCGAACAGTCGCGCCTCCGCGGCCCCCTGGCCCCTGGCCGCCCCTGTGATCAGGCATACCTTACTGTCGAGTCGTCCCATGATTCCTCCCGATTGCTGACCCCGATGGATCATAGCGCGGGCCGGGGTCATCGACACAGGTGGAACACGAAAACGATCCGCGCGGGCCTGGCGCCGAGCGCGAGAGGGGGGATGTGCGTTGCGTCACGTAGTCGGGCGCTTGTCCAACGATAATGGTGTGTCAGCAACGAGCGGAGGGCGGATCGGACGTGCGTCGAGCGAAAACGTCTGCGTCGCGGGTGGGGATCGACGCGCTATCCCCGGACCGGTGCACAGGCTCGCCATGGGCCCGCGCAGGCATTGTGTTCCTCGTGCTCCTGCTCGCGCTGGCCGGCTGCGGCGGCGGCAGTCGTTCCGATCCGGCGCCGGTGAACACCGCCCCCCCGCCGCCGGGCTCGACGTTCACGGTGCAGCAGGCAGCGGGCGCCTTCGCCCGAACGGGGCCGATCCTGGGTGTGCTCGTGGATGAAACGGCCGTGCTCGATGGCAGCAAGTCGACCACCACCTCCTCGGAGCCGCTCGCCTACGAGTGGGCGTTCACCTGGAAGCCGGAAGGCAGCACGGCCGTGCTCGACGACCCGACAACGGTGAGTCCAGGTTTCGTCGCCGATGTGCCGGGGACCTACGTTGTGCAGCTGATCGTCAGCGCCGACGGCATGGTCAGCAGGCGCGCCATCGCGGTCGTTCTCGCCACGGAATCGGGGGAACCCGCTGCCTTCCACCGCGGGCTCTCGACTACTTGCGTGAACTGCCATGGGGGCGATTTCCCGGATGCGCCGGCCAAGGTGCTGAGCCATCCCGTTTCCTCGAATGCCTGCGAAACCTGCCACACCCCGCTCGGATTCGACGTGATCACCCACGTCGATCACGCGGAAGTGTTCGGCAACTGCAGCGAGTGTCACAACGGAACGCTGGCAATCGGTAAGTCAGCCGGCCACGTGGAGACGAACCAGGAGTGCGACGCCTGCCACAACACCGAGCACTTTCTCGAGCTCGCCCCGGACGGCACCTTCGATCACTCGGGCATCCAGCGCACCTGCGAGGGGTGCCACAATGGGACCATTGCCATCGGCAGGACTCCGAGTCCGCCCCACCCGGACACGACGTCCGAGTGCAGCGCCTGTCACAACACGACCACGTTCACGGATCCGTTCCCCGATCACTCGGGGCCGGACGTGCTGAACAATCGCTGCGATTCCTGCCACGGGGTGAGTGCCACGGGTCAGATGCCGGGCCATCCCCTGACCGGTGTGGACTGCGGCGTCTGCCACGTGACTTCCACGTTCAGCCTGGGGGGCGTGTTCAACCACCGGCTGGTGGAGGCGTCCATTCAGCCCTGCGAGTCCTGCCACAACGACAGCAACAGCATCGGCGCTCCGGGTAAATCCCTGAACCATCCGGCGACTGCCGAGGACTGCGGAAGCTGCCACAACACGGCAAGCTTCGCGGATGCGATCTTCGATCACACCGGCATCGTCGACAACTGCGCCTCCTGTCACGGGGTGACGGCCACGGGCAAGTCGTTGAATCACATGCCGACGACCGAGGATTGCAGCGTCTGCCACACCCCCGGCACGTTCACCACCGGTACCTACGATCACGCCGGCGTGGCGGGCGGTTGCGAAGGGTGTCACGACAACGTGATCAGCGTGGGCAAGCTCCCCAATCACCTGCCGACCACCGAAGACTGCGTGGCCTGCCACAACACGGTCGACTTCGCCGACGCGGTTTTTGATCACACCGGCATCGATACCAGTGACTGCGCGGCCTGTCACGATGGTTCCATCAGCGTCGGCAAGCCTGTCGAGCACGTCCCGACGGATCTCGACTGCTCCGATTGTCACGACATCGCCGACTTCACGACATTCGCGGGTATCACCTACAGTCACGCGGGCATCGATCCGAGCGACTGCGCAAGCTGTCACTCCACCGGCATCGGTACTCCAAAGGCCGTCGACCACATCCCGACCCAGGACGACTGCAGCACGTGCCATCAGTCGACGGACGCGTTTGCGTTCTCCAGCTTTCTGGTGGCCGTGCATCCAGACATCACGGATGGTTGCGAGGGTTGCCACATACCGGCGTTCTTCCCGGCAGATTCCGGCCTGCTGAAGGCGGCCGATCATCTGCCGACCAGCCAGGACTGCGACGTCTGCCACATGAACACGACGTTCGTCCCATCGATCTTCGACCATGTCGGCATCTCCGGCAGTTGCGCATCCTGTCATGACGGATCACCCACATTCGTGGCGCTGGGCGCCATCGGTGATCCCGGCACGTCGATCCATCAGAACACGAGCGGCGACTGCTCCGTGTGTCACAACACCACGGACTTCGGGGATGCGTTCGTCGACCACACGAGCCAGGAAGTGCTGGGCAGCCGTTGCGATTCCTGCCACAACGGCACGGACGCCACCGGCAAGGACGCCAAGGCGGATCACGTGGCAACCACCCAGGATTGCGGGGTGTGTCACGTACCGGGCGGGACCTTCGCGCCCGCGATTTTCAATCACGACGGCATCACGGACAACTGCGCGTCGTGCCACAACGGCGTGGACGCAACGGGCAAGGACGCAAAGGTCGACCCACCCCACATCCCTACGGGCGAGGACTGCTCGGTCTGTCACACCCCCACGTCGTTTGCGAATGCCCACTTCGACCACCAGGGCATCGTCAACAGCTGCGGCGAATGTCACAACGGCACCACCGCCACCGGCAAGCCGCTCGATCACGTGCCAACGAACAAGGATTGCGCCGACTGCCACACCACGGCCGGGTTCCTGCCGGCCACGTTCGACCACATGGGGATCGTGGGCAAGTGCGCCTCCTGCCACGACGCCGGGTTCGCGACGGGCAAGGGGCCGGATCACGTGGCGACCACCCAGGACTGCGGCGTCTGCCACACGCCGACGAGCTTTCTGCCGGCCACGTTCGACCACACGGGTATCGTCGATGACTGTGCCTCGTGCCACGGCGTCACGGCTGAGGGCATGTCGCCCGACCACATACCGACGTCACTCGATTGCTCGGCCTGTCACACCACCTCCACCTTCGCCGGCGCGACGTGGGACCATCAGGGCATCACCGACGGTTGCAGCACCTGCCATGACGGGGTGGCGGCCACGGGCAGCGAACCGCAGGGTCTGAACGACCACTTCATCACCATGGCCGAGTGCGAGACGTGCCACGCGCCGACCGGATGGGCACCCATCCATTTCACGCACCCGGCGACGAGTGGCTACCCGGGGGATCACGGGGCCAACCTGAGCTGCCGTTCGTGTCATGATGACAACGATGAGAACCTTGCCTATCCCTACGCACAGTACGCGCCCTACTGCGCGGGCTGCCATGCCGACAGGTTCCGCAGCAAGGACAAGCACATCGGCGGCAAGAACGGCACCGTGGAGCAGAACAAGGACTGCAGCAACGGCGGCAGGGGCTGTCATCAGGTCAGCGATAGAAACTTCGACTGAGCCGCATCCGATAGAGAAAGGGTAGAGGACGACCATGGGCAATCTCGAACGCCGCTGTCTGCAGGCTCTGCTGGTCGCGCTGACGTTGCTGACGTCCGCGTGCTCCCGGGAAGAGGTGGGGGCCGCGAGTGCGCCGATGTCGGGGCGGACGCCGGACTCCGGCATGCCACGCGGGGACGCCATCTACGGCATCAACGTGGACGTGAGCTACACGGGGGGCACGCTGTCGAACGACGCCCGGGTATACGTGTTTCTGCGTGAACCCGGCAAGCGTATGCCGCTGGCGGTGCAGCACTTCCCCGCCACGGAGCTGCCGAAAAGCGTCGGCTTCTCC
>JASFLG010000199.1:0-7453 GCA_050118205.1 Pseudomonadales bacterium | reverse complement strand
GCCACGGTCAACAAGCTCAATGGCGAGACCGTCCAGACCGACGTCATCCGCGTCGGCTCCTACGCACTGGTCGCTGAGGGGGAGTACGTGAACTTCCAGCCCGGCGATGAGGGCACCATCGTGGAGCTGGCACGACAGCCCTCCTCGCGCTTCGTGCGCACAGCCGAGAACCTGCAGGAGGCTCAAGCAGGAGATGTCGTCGAGTTCGGCATCGACCCGACCCGCGGCTCCCTGCTGGCGCTGCTGATTCAGGCGTCCACCTGGGGCGACCGGATCGGCACGTTGTTCGGGGGCATCTCCAAGGGCGAGTGCTGGCTGCCGTTCTGTGACGGTCAGGGTGGTACCGTTGGCTCGGTCATCATCCTGGTCGGCATCATCGGCGTGCTGCTCGCCATCGAGCGGATGATCACCCTGTCCCTGATGGGGACCAAGGTTTCCGCGCAGCGGAAATCCGACACCGCGAGCGACGACAACCCGCTCGGTCGCGTGCTAAAGGTCTACGACGACAACAAAGACGTGGACGTCGAAACCCTCGAGCTGAAGCTGGGCGAGGCCATGCTGGGCGAAACGCCGAAGATAACACGCAACATCACGTTGATTCAGGTGATCTCGGTGGTGGCGCCGCTGCTCGGTCTGCTCGGCACGGTTATCGGGATGATCACCACGTTCCAGGCCATCACCCTGTTCGGTGCGGGTGATCCGAAGACCATGGCCGGCGGCATCTCGCAGGCTCTGGTGACTACGGTGCTCGGTCTGGTCGTGGCCATTCCCACGACGCTGCTCCACTCCATCGTCGCTGCCCAGAGCAGAGGCCTGATCCACGTGATCGAGGAGCAGAGCGCCGGGATCATCGCGGAGCATGCGGAAAAGTCAGGCCAGGCGCTGGGGTGAGCTGAACGATGTTCTATGATGCTTATTTAGCGATCGTCCAGTTCATCGAGCTCGGTGGCGATGTGCTGTACCTCATCGCCGCCGTCACCTTTCTGATGTGGACGCTCATCTTCGAGCGCTTCTGGTACTTTCGCGCGGAGCACAAGAACGTGGTTCGTGAAGCGACGCAGATGTGGGAGAGCCGCTCCGAGCGGAGCTCCTGGTCGGCCCACGCGATTCGCGATGGTCTGATTTCCAACGCCGCGGATCGCATCACCGGCAGCCTGCCGCTGATCCAGACGTGCGTGATGCTCTGTCCGCTCCTCGGCCTGCTCGGCACGGTCACGGGCATGATCACCGTCTTCGACGCCATGGCCACCATGGGCGGCAACGCGCGGTCCATGGCTTCGGGCGTGTCGCAGGCGACCATTCCGACCATGTCCGGCATGATCGCGTCGCTTTCGGGTGTGCTCGGCAGCACCCTGGTCAGACGCCAGGTGGACACGAACATCGGGCTGTTCGAAGATCATCTGACCTTCGACCACTGAGGGAGGGGATATGGCCCGAGGACAACAGAGAAGTTTCGCGCGATCCGACGAAGACTCGGACATCAACCTGACGCCCATGCTGGACGTGGTCTTCATCATGCTGATCTTCTTCATCGTGACCGCGACATTCATCAAGCAGGCAGGTATCGACGTCATGCGGCCGGAGGCGCTCACGGCGGAGCAGAAGCCTACCGTGAGCGTGCTGGTCGCGATCAGCGAGAACGGTGACATCTGGATTGACAAGCAGAAGGTCGACGAGGGTGCCGTCCGGGCTCACATCGAGAAGCTGCACTCCGAGAACCCCAAAGGGGGCCTCGTTGTCCAAGCAGATAGAAACGCCAAGACGGAGAAGGTGCTGGCAGTGCTGTCGGCCGCGCGTGCTGCGGGGTTGACAGAGGTTGCCATCGCCACGGAATCGTAGGAGAAGCAGGCTATGGTCATCAGATATGCATTCGGTGTCGCCCTGGGCCTCGTCGCTACGTTCCTGCTGTTCATGATCATGGAGTCGGTGATCAAGAGCGATCGGAACCCCTTTACGGAGGGATTTAAAGGCAAGATCGTGGACATCGTCCGCCTCGATCAGGACGAGGAGATCGAGGTCAAGAAACGCAAGCCACCGAAGCCTCCGCCGCCGGACGAGCCGCCCCCGGACATGCCGAAGCCCGACTTCGACAATACTGCGGTCTCCCGGGGTGTGGATGTCGGTGCGGTGGACGTCAACGTGGACCTGAACGTCGGTGGGGTGGGCGGTTTCAGCTCCGACGGCGAGTACCTGCCGATCGTCAAGGTCGCACCCGTCTACCCGCGCCGCGCTCAGACGCGTGGCATCGAGGGTTACGTGCTGCTCGAGTTCATCGTGACCAAGACCGGTGCGGTGGAGAATCCGGTCGTGATCGAATCGTCGCCGCCGGGTATCTTTGATCGGGCCGCGGTCCAGGCAGCCCTGAAATTCAAGTACAAGCCGAAGGTCGTCAACGGCGAGCCCATTGACGTCGCCGGCGTGCGCAACCGGATCACGTTCGAGCTGGCGGAATAGGGCTGAGTGAGGGAGGTATCGAGCCGCATGAAGACGCTTTTCACCCGGGGCGTGATCGCCGCGCTCATCGCCGCGCTGCTGGTGTTGACGGTGCCGTTTGCCGGCGAGATCGGTCTCACCGGCAGCCAGGCGCGGGCCGCGGAGGATGAGGACAAGCCGCGCAACACGCGTCGCGTGCCGACCATGAGCGAGGCCACCTTCAAGAAGCTGTCCGAAGCTCAGGAGGCCCTCGACGCCAAGGACTATGATGGCGCCAAGAAGACGCTCCAGGACATGCTGTCCCGCTGTCAGAGGTCCTGCAACGGCAACGAGATCGGGCAGGTGCACAACATGCTCGGCTTTGTTTACTTCTCCGAGGAAAACTACGCGGCAGCCATCAAGGAGTACGAGCAGGTCGTCGCCCAGGGCGAGCAGATCCCCGAGGGCCTGGAAACCACAACGCTGTACACGCTGGCGCAGCTCAGCTTCGTCGAGGAGCGCTACACCGACGCCCTGCACTACATGGAGACCTGGATCACCAAGGCGAACAACCCCGGTGCCGACCCGCACATCTTCATGGGTCAGGTCTACTATCAGATGAAGGAGTACCCGCAGGCGGTCTCGCAGATCGAAAAAGGGATTGCCATCGCCAAGGAGCGCGGGCAGGAGGTCAAGGAAAACTGGTGGGCGCTGCTCAACTACCTGTACTACGAGCAGGAGAACTGGCCGAAGGTGCTGGAGACGCTCGAGATCCTGGTCAAGCAGTTCCCGAAGCGTCAGTACTGGGTTCAGCTGGCGGGTATCTACGGTCAGCAGGGACAGGAAAAAGAGCAGGTGTGGGCCATGCAGGCCGCCTATACCGGTGGCTATCTGGAACGGGAGTCTGACCTGATCAGCTTCGCCGGTCTGCTCATGCAGCAGCAGGTGCCGTACCGGGCGGCACTGGTGCTCGAGAAGGGATTCAAGGACAAGATCATCGAGCGGACCGCCAAGAATCTGCAGAGCCTCGGCCAGGCCTGGCAGCTGGCTCAGGAGCCCGACAAAGCCATCCCCGCTTACGAGGAGGCCGGCAAGCGGGCGGAAGACGGCAAGATCTACGAGCGTCTGGCGCAACTGTATCTCGACGTCGACAAGTACGACGCGTGCGTCGCGGCATCGGACAACGCGCTGGACAAGGGCGGCTTGCGCTCCACCCAGCAGGTCTACATCGTGAAGGGCATGTGCCAGTACAACAAGGACCAGAGCAAGGTATCCAACCTCACGGCCGCGCGTAAGTCGTTCGTCGACTGCCGCAACCAATCGCGCAGGGACGACGATTCCAGCAATCAGCGCATCTGCGCCCAGTGGATCACCTACATCGACAACGAGACCAAACGGCTGCAGCAGCTCGAAGCCTCGCTCTGAGCCGGACCTGCACGTACGAGCCCCTGCCGGTCAGGGGCTTTTTTTTGCTTGCTACACGCCGGTTCGGTGTAGGATTGCGGGCCATGTTCACGGGAATCGTTCAGCGCCTGTGCCCGGTCGTCCGCGTCGAGGACGTTGATAACCTGCGTCGCCTGGCCGTGCAGCTGGATGACCTTGCGGTCGGCGTGGAGCTCGGCGCCTCCGTCGCGGTGAACGGGACCTGCCTGACGGTCACCGGCCAGCAGCCCGAAGGGTTGCTCACCTTCGACGTTATCCGCGAAACGTTGAACCTCACCAACCTCGGCGCGCTCGAGGTGGGAGATCTGGTCAACGTCGAGCGGTCCTTCAGGGTCGGCGACGAGGTGGGCGGGCACATTCTCTCCGGCCACGTGGCGGATACGGTTCGCGTGCTGCGGATCGACCAGGCGGACAACCTGAGAGACATCACCTTTTCCGTCACCCCATCCTGGATGAAGTACCTCCACCACAAGGGCTTCGTCGCCCTGGATGGTGCGAGCCTTACGCTGGCACGCGTGGACCAGGAGCGGTGCGAGATCGGTGTCAGCCTGATCCCGGAAACCATCGAGCGGACGACGCTCGGGCGGGTCGGGGAGGGCGCGCGAGTCAACCTGGAGATCGACGCGCAGACTCAGGCAGTGGTGGACACGGTCGAGCGGATGGTCACGTCGCCGGAGCTGCTCGCGAGGCTTGCGGTGCGTCCCGGCACCCGGGACTGAGAGACCGGGTCCGCGTCAGGCGGTCGGGGTGGCCGCCCGGTGCATCTGTCGCAGGTTGCCGATCACCGCCTGCAGCGCGCGATCGAACACCTGGGATTCCTCGAGGATGGTGAGCGTTTTTCGCTTCAGCTCCACGGCGAGGCCGCGGCGGCTGCGCTCCGCCACCTTCATGCCGCGACGATTGACGAAGATGTAGCGTCCGCCCGGCTCCACGATGGTAGACAGCTTGCAGCGCAGGAGCTCGCCGCTGGAATGGGCGAGCTCGACCCAGCTGCCCACCCGGAGTTTGCCGATCTGCTCCATGAACTCCGGCTCGATGTCGACGTCGGCTTTGGTGTCCAGCTGCTCACCCGGAAGGGTCAGAACGATCTCGTCCATGATCGCGTAGGACTCATCCATGGGCGCCGGCTCGTCCTCGTCGAGATAGGCACGATCGTTCGCCGAGATGCTGGCCAGGTGCCGTTCGAGCTCTTCGATCCGCTTGTCCACCTCGGCGTCCTGCAGCTGGATCTGGGACATACCGGCGCGCAGGTCGTGAATCACCTCGGGGATCATCTCGTCCCGCCGGTTCAGGTCGTCGACGTTGTCGAGCGGCTGCAAACACCAGAGAAGGCGGTCCAGAATCTCCGCCTGTGCGTGCCAGGCAGGAGAGCGCTCGCCCTCCTTCACGCAGGTGTAGACCAGCACCTTGGACCAGGTATCGCTGATGAAGCGACCAGCTTCCGGCGGCAGCCGCATCCCGCTTGCCTTCTGGTTGATCAGCTTCTGAGCCGCCTGCTTGGCATTGATGGTGCGGGCCCGGCCCTTCTCGTTGTCCCTGACCCGTTGCTCGACCTGTTCGCGTTTCGCGCGGTCGCCCTTGACGAATCTGCGCAGCTCGTCGAGGAGTTCCTCGAAGATCGCAACGTCCTCCGAGAAACCGTTCATGACCCTCAGCACGACCGATTCGATCTTGTTGTACATGGCGTCCCGCTTGAGCTCCTTTGCGCTGCTCCATCCGATACCAGCGGACGAAAGCTCGTTCAGAAGCTGTCTCGCAGGGTGGTTGCTGTGATCGAAGAACGAGCGATCCATGATGGCCAGCCGGACGATGGGCAGCTGGAGACGCCCGATCAGTGCCTTCATCGGGATCGCCAGGTTACGGTCATTGAGGATGTAATCGAACAGCATGCCGACGAAGTGCACGACGTCGTCATCGGCCTGATCCAGCCGCGCGTGCCCGGCGTCTGCCGCTCGGGCGCTGTTGATGACCAGATGGCGCAGGTCGATGACCGAGGGTACCGACTCGATGTCGATCGGCGCGGTGAGCTCCGCCTGGGCATCGTAAAGGGCGGTGAGCACATCGGCGGTACTGAGCGCGTTGCCCGTCGGACTGCCCGCCGTCCCGTGGTCGTCGTTTCCACGATGGGCCGCCAGCAGCTCCTGGATCACCGAGAATCCGCCGTTTGACCCGCCGCCAGCGTGACCGCCACCACCGTAGCCGGTGCTGTCGCCACTGCCACCACCCCCACCGCCGACCTCGGCGTGGCCACCGGCCGCACCGCCGCCGCCACCGCCACCGCCTCCGCGGGCGTAACTGCCGGTCCCGGCGGTATCACCGCCGGCGTAGCTGGTCGTGGCGTGAAATCCACCTTCGTCCCGGCGGGACCGCGGCTCGCGCGGTGGCGACTGACGATCACGACGCATGACGTTCTTCAGATCCGTGAGCACACCGGCATCCGCGAGCATCTGGTTGCCGTCGGTGTAGAAGCCGGAAAGCCGCTCCATGACGAATCTTTCGAACAGCTTCAGGAGGATGATGCGCACCTTGATGTCGAGGTCGGCGCACTCCAGGGCGGTTACGAAGCTCTGGCTGATGCACTCGGGCCCCATGGGATTGAGGCGCTCGGTGATCTCGGTGTTCTTGGCCAGGTGATCGAAACGCTTGGTCAGCTGCATGATCTGCAGCGAGTACTGCGACGTGACCTTGGAGATGATTCCGGTCACGGCGACCGAGACTTCCAGCTCGTCGTTGTCCAGTATGGAGACATGCTCGAAATCCGGACCGCTGGCCTGCTCCACGTGCTCGGCGGGGGTGAACGCCACATCGAATCCGTTGCTGTACGTCCGGGTGAAAGCCTTTCGGATGGCTTCGCGCTGCAGCCTGAGCTCGCGCATGGATTCGAAGTACAGGTGCTGGTCGGCGTCGCTTCGCGAGCGATCGGCCATCTCGAACAGCGCATCGTCCACATTGTTGAACAGCCGCTCGAACAGCTCCGCGAGCTGCTTGCGGGAATGCTGCCGCAGAGTGTGCACGACCGGCGGCAGCGACGACGTCTTCTTTTTCGACGTCGCGTTCAGCTCTACGACTTTGGGTTGGCTCACCGCCCGACGATTCCTTCGTTGGTACGGTCGGATTACAACACTTCAGCCCCGCGCCGGCCTTGATGGGGGCCTGATTGTCATGGTGATGTAAATCACAGAATGAGGGAGATCGCCTGCGCCGCCAGGCTATGCATGGCTCGCGGGTCAGGGTGTGCGCTGGTTATCGTCGGCCGGGCGACAGGGGCGGTGTTTCAGCGGGCGTAGGCGTTGGCGTGAAAGTCCCGCCAGTCCACGATATCGGTCGCGGCGCCGGACCTGAGCTGCACTCCGATCAGCCACTCGTCCTCACCACGTTCGTTGGTCTCTCCGGTCGGCCGGTTCCAGCGGACCTCGCCGGCCAGAAAGAACTTGCCCGGGCGGCTCGAGACGTCCACCCACAGATCCAGCAGGGATCCCTCCGGCACCGGCGCGTGCGTGCGAAACTGGATGCCGCCCACGGACAGGTTCACGGCCGTGCAGGCCAGGGTGGTGCCTACCAGGTCGGGGTTCTCCGCGGAAAGTACGACCTGGGTGAA